>CAZIBK010000261.1:0-1559 GCA_964537125.1 uncultured Oscillospiraceae bacterium | reverse complement strand
CCATCGGCTGCCTCATTTTTGTTTATACACACAAATCCAGAACCTTTGCGTTTACATATCCTGCCAAATCATCGGGCGCGATTATTATCTGTCCGCCCCGTACTCCCGCGCTTACGGCTATCTTATCAAACAGCTCCGCCGTTTCGTCAATAAAGGTCGGGTACTGCTTTTTCATTCCGATCGGACTGCATCCGCCTCTTATATATCCCGTGACGGATAAAAGATCCTTTACATGAAGCATCTCAATCCTTTTGTCGCCGAGAGCCTTTGCCGCCTTCTTTAAATCAAGCTCCTCCGCCACAGGTATGCAGAATACCGCTATTCCCTTTTTCTCGCCCTTCGCGACAAGGGTTTTAAAAACACAGTCCGGGTCAAGTCCGACCTTTTTAGCCGCGGACACTCCCGAAAGGTCGCTTTCGTCAACCTCGTATTCCCTTGTTTCAAAGCTTATTTCGGCTTGCTCCAAAAGCCGCATTGCGTTAGTCTTCATACAATCTCTGCTCCGCCTTATTTTATCATCCCGTTATCATGGTGCCTATACCGGTGTCTGTAAATATCTCAAGCAAAATGCAATGCGGAACTCTGCCGTCTATGATATGTACTCTCGAAACACCCGCGCGTATGGCGTCCACACAGCCGGTCACCTTCGGAATCATTCCTCCCGCAATAATGCCTTTCGCAATAAGCTCCTTAACGCGCTTCTTGTTCATTTCATATATAACGTTGCCTTCCGCGTCCTTCACGCCCTCAATATCCGTGAGGAAAATGAGCTTTTCCGCGCCCATTGCCGCAGCCACCGACGAAGCCACGGAATCGGCGTTTATATTGTAGGAATTGCCCTCATCATCGGTGCCTATCGGCGCGATAACGGGGATATATTCGCGGCTTATGAGGTTTAACACCCTGTCATCCACATCCGCTATATCGCCCACAAACCCCAAATCTTGCCTCTCGCCGTCCACAACCGCCGATTTCTTTCGGCACTTGATGCAGCTTCCGTCTATACCGGAAATACCTATTGCGTGACCGCCGTTCTTGTTGATAAGCGAAACAATTTCCTTGTTTGTCTTGCCCACAAGCACCATCTGCGCTACGCGCATTGTCTTTTCGTCTGTCACTCTGAGCCCGTTTATAAACCTGCTCTCAATATTGAAGCTCTTAAGCGCCTCAGTAATATCCGGACCTCCGCCGTGTACGACAATGGGATTTGCGCCTATGCACTTCAGAAGCGTTACATCCTCCGTCAGGCTTTGCTTAAGCTCATCGCTTATCATGGCGTTTCCGCCGTATTTTATGACAATAGTCTTACCGGCAAGCTTCTGAATATACGGAAGCGCCGTTATAAGAATATTCGCCTGCTCAATGTTACTGTACTTTTCAGTCATAATAATCTCCATTCCGCCGCCCTGCGCCGGCACAAATAGGTATTAAGCTCACTCTCTTATCGCAGGGCAAGAAATGATAAGAGATTATTGCGCATATGCGTTTTGAGAGAGCGCACACGCGAATTTAATCCTGTCTGACCAACGTGAAATTAAGTTTCACGTTAAATCCTCACT
>CAZIBK010000260.1:0-1608 GCA_964537125.1 uncultured Oscillospiraceae bacterium | reverse complement strand
TGTTTCATATTTACTTCTTTACTTCGACTGTTCAAACAGCCAGTCTCTCACTGCCGATATCTTGTATGCGTAATTAAAGGAGCTCATATGCTCCATGCCCGAGCCGTCCTTCAATACGCTTCCCGTTTCAAAGCGAATCATATTTGCGTCACAACCCTGCTCAAGAAGCTCCGCAACCGCATCATTTTGCGCCTCGGCGGAATCCTGAGCGCTCCATGTGCCGTAGCTGTAGCCTACGCCGTCAGCGTCAAACATTGCCTTAACTTCATCCTGTCCGCCGGACGCCTTTGCGTCTCCTCCGGCTGTTATATAGAAGAACTTCTTTGTTTCAAGGCATTTCAATACGGATATATCCCACTGTCCCGATACAAAAAGCGATGCCGCAAACAAATCCGGATATTTACTGTTAAGATGAAGCGACGTCATGCATCCCATTGACTGCCCCGTTGTATACAGCCTGCCGGTATCTATGCTGTATGTATCAATAAGGTGGTTTATCAGCTTTACGGCTGTTTCAATCTGCTCGGATGTATTCCAATTGTCGTCAACAACCACACCGGAAAACGCCGGAACAAGTACAAAGGATGCGTGCTTGCTCTGTTCCTCCTCCGTCACCCAAATATCAGCGCCGTAATACTGCTCTACAAGCTGTCTTGCGCTCTTGCCTGAGCCGGTCGAATCGGGGATATACATAATCAGCGGGTACCTTTCATTTTCATCATAGTCCGCCGGTATGTAAAGGCTGTATTCAAGAGAAATGCCCGACTCTTCATCTTCAAAGGTGAACTGCTCGAACCTGTCGGCGTTCTCATCCAAAACTTTCTGAATCTCAGGGTCTGTTACCGCTGCCTGCTCTCCGCCCTGCATTCCTCTGCGGTCAGACTCGCCCCGACCCGGCTGTTCGTTCATTTGCCCGTTCATTTCGCTTCCCCCTCGTATATCCGCTGTTTTTGTTTCCTGATCCCAACTTACATCGGCGCCCATGCTTTCGGAAACAAATCTCAACGGAACAAAAGCCCTGTCGTTAATTATATGCGCAGATACGTCAAGCTTTACTTTCTCGCCGTTTACCTCGGCATATTCGGAATCGATGGGGATTTCAATCTCAACGCCGCCCTTTAAGACAACCTTTCTTTCATCGTTGTTCCATTCCGCTTCAAGTCCCAGAGCCTCGGCAACGGCGCGAATCGGGATCAGAGTAAAACCGTTTTCGATATAAGGCGATACATCGCCGTATTGCGAAAAATCAATTTCTTTGCCGTTGATTTTTACTGTAATCTTATCGGCGTCCTTTGCTTCAATCTCCTTTACCTTTGCCGCCTCGATTGACTGCTCAACCGCTGCATCTTCGCTTGCCGCTTGCCCGCTCGGAACGTCTTCGGCGTAAGCCGATGCACCGCCCGACAGCAAAGCCGCGCTCAAAAGCATTGCCGTAATTTTTCTCGATAATTTCACGGTAATTCCTCCCAAAAGATAATTATTCGGAACTATTTAAGGTAAAAGAAAATTATTTTACCGCAGGGAGCTGCCATAACCTATCTTGAAATTTCAAGCAACAATATATTATCACGGTTAATTTATTTTGTCAAGGCACCTTGATTGTTTTTT
>CAZIBK010000259.1:0-1622 GCA_964537125.1 uncultured Oscillospiraceae bacterium | reverse complement strand
TTTATTGTACCACAAAAGCTCTGTAATTTCAATCATAACATTGCCGTATCCGGCATAAACTTTACAAAAACCTTTTGGAGGAATGAGTATGAGTTTAAATTGTGCATATAAAGACATCGAATGGAGCGAATGTTGCTTCGACAAAACCGAGGATACAATCTGCGACGCCGATATGATAGTCCCCGACGCCAAAAGCGATATTGCCAAAATCATCAGCGTAAACGCGCAGGCAGCCGTATTCGGCGCCGAAAGCTCGGCAGGGCGCATCACTGTTACCGGTGAGGTAAAATTCAACGTACTCTACATAGGCGACGAAGAAAACGGAAAGATAAATTCCGTCACAAAAAAGGCGCCGTTTACGCATATCTGCGTGTGTGACGCGGCAGAGGGCGAAATAACGAGCATCGCCGAGGGACGGGTCAAAGCCTGCAATTTTACCGTTGTCAATTCCCGCCGTTTGAGGATAACCTCATCTGTTGCCGTTTCAGTAAAGGCATTTTTCACCGCCCGCAAAAGCGCCCTTGTAAAAGCGGAAGGCGCCGAGACGCTTGAACAGGAGCTCCCGCTCTTCTCCGTGCGCATAGTTACATCAAAGGAGATTTCACTGAATGAAACCGTTGACATTCCCGCGGGAAAGCCTCACATTTCCGAAATACTCCGCGTCGGAGCCGCTGTAACAACGGCGGAATCAAAGGTATTAAACAACAAGCTCATAGCAAAGGGAAGCATACTCGTTTCCATTCTCTATCTTTCGGATTCCTCCGTCTGCGACGCCTCATTGGAGATTCCCTTTACCGAGGTTCTCGAGTGCGAGGGCATCTCCCCATCCCTCGACACAGATGTTTCAATATCGGTATCCTCCTGCGATATAACCCCCGACACCGACCTTTCCGGCGAATACAAAATGATAAACGCAGCCATTGTTTTAAGCTGCTCCATTCTCGCCTCGCGCAAGGAAAACGTAACTCTTATAAGCGACGTATACCTTCCCCACGGCAGCATGAGAACCGAGTGTGCAAAAATGCGCCTTTATTCCCTTTCGGACAGTATATCCGAAGAGGAATTTGTCAAGGAAAGCATCAATCTTGCCTCACATCCGCCAATCCTGCGCATTTTCGACTTTAGCTGTGCCGTTACCGAAGTTCATATCGGCGAGGGCGGCATAATTTCAGGCTTTGCCGAAGCGGCAATTCTATATATTTCCTCAGACCCGTCAAACCCCATAGCCTCCTATACCGGCAAAATTCCATTCTCGCACAAAACGGCTTTTCCCGTCACTTCCGCCCGCGCAAGAGTAAATCATGTAAGCTACTCGATTACATCCGATGATGAGGCGGAGGTTCGTCTCAGCATAGTATTCAATCTCTCCTCGGGCGCGGAGGAAACCGTCTCCTTCTTTACCTCCGCCGAAGAACAGGAATATACCCCTCCCGATCGGCCCTCGGTAATAATTTCCTTCGTTCGGGACGGCGACACTCTATGGTCTGTGGCGAAGAAACATTCAATAGCTCTTTCCGAGCTGACAAGCGCCAACGCATTGGAGCATGGCGCGGCGCTTCAAAAGGGCGCAAAGCTCATAATTCCGCGCTGAAAAAAATCCTGCAAGGCTTTCTTGCAGGATT
>CAZIBK010000258.1:0-1634 GCA_964537125.1 uncultured Oscillospiraceae bacterium | reverse complement strand
AAATGATACGCCGTGAAAGCATGGCGTATCATTGTTTTTCGTATGCGTTTATAGCCTTAAGCTCCGTTTTAAGCTTATTCCTGCGGAAAAGGAGAACTCGTAAGGAGCGGAATATGACGTAAAAGGGGATGGACCACTTATGCTTATAGCAAAAGGGGACATAATATTGATACCATTCAAGCGGAGGACACATGCGGTGTAAAAAGTACCGCAGACTGAAGAAGCGGGATGAGTCCGAACTGTCGGCAAAGCGAAGTAAACGGTTTTTGGAACGGTTAAAAAATGTTCCGAAGGCACCTGAGAAAAGGAGAAAGTCAAGCATGTTGGCTTCTTCCTTAGAAAGATTGGCTTGATTTTCCCCGCCCAAAAGCTTCATGGCGAGAGACGAAGCCGTCCTTTCAAAGTCATAAGCGCCCAATTTTTTCAATTCCGCCGCAATATAGGCTTTGTCAAGATTTGAACCCTTTTTTGTAAGGCACACATATAAATCCGAAAGCATCCGTATGCCGGTTCCGCCGCCTTTATAGTGCTTATAGGCATGGGCAACTATATAAATATAAAAATCCTCATCCGTAAAATGGTAGCAAAAAGAACTGCCCTCGTTTAAAACAAGGCGGTTTTTTATATCGGCATAATAAGAGGACAGAATTTCGCCGTGTTCATATCCGAAAAGAGATATGTGCATTTCAAAATTGTATACGGGCGGCTTTTTATAAACATCGTGGTTGCCCGAGTTATATGAATCGCAGCTGTACCCTTTTTTTATCATATAGTCTTTGACGGTTTTGCGGAAGTGAGGGTCAATTAAAATATCGTTGTCAGCCATTTGACGCATACCGTAGCTCGGATAAAGCTCGTGCAGGATTGAACCCTTGAGGGGAAGATGCCATATCCCGTTTTCTTCAAAAAAAGCGGAAATGCTTTCGCGTTCGGCAGTGAGAAGCATATTTTTTCTGATGGATTTCCCCAACGCGTCATGCCATAGCTTAACGACAGACGAATCCGCGGAGGAAAATACGCCGGAGGAATCAAGCGCGGTGCATACAGTGGCGCACACATAGTGCAGATTGCAAAATTCGTAGAGCGCGGACAAATCCATGCCTGATACCCGCTTGAGGTCGGGAACAGTCGAATTTAAGGCATGAGACATGAGATAAATCGCGTCTTGTCCGCAAAGTATCAATTGTTTGCTTGTCATATGAATCACCGCTTTCCCGCACTTTATATTGAATATTACTCGTCAAGCGCGCCTATGGAACGAAGAGTGGAAAGAATTTTTTTTACATCATCCGATATGCGTTCCCTCGGTGCATCGTACCTTGCGAGCATGGCTTCGATTATTTTATCCTCGGTTGTTTCAGTCTTTAACTGATTTACTATAAACGCGGCAGTTTCGTTGGAGCGAACAAAGCCCGAAAATGTTGATTTGCCGGCTGACACCATTACCTGATTTGAGCCTATGGTTTGCGTTATGAAATCATCGTTTAATTTCAATGTTATTCATTCCCTTCATTCTGCATGTGATTCTCCACAAGAGTCTTCCGCTTTTCCTCAAGCTCGTCAATACGGCGTGAAATATCTTCGGCGGCATTTCCGTACGTTCCGGCGGAAAGCTCTGTCGATTCCTTAACTTT
>CAZIBK010000257.1:0-1674 GCA_964537125.1 uncultured Oscillospiraceae bacterium | reverse complement strand
CCTCCGGTCAAACCGGAGGATGTTTTTAAATTTGCCTGAATGTAAGCTCCGTACGTTTTTGCCTGTAAGCGATCTTCTCCATAACGAGGAAAAGAAGCACGGCGCAGAGGACGTCAACTATACTGTGCTGGTCGAGCATGACTGTCGATAGGCACACAAGCGCGGCAAAAATGAAGGATGAAAGCTTGAGAATATGCGCATCTTTAGTAAGCGGCGAATGTGTAAGCGCCGAATGAACCGAAAGGGAATTGAGAACGTGTATTGAAGGACATACATTTGTAGAGGTATCCGCAAGATATATGGCGTTGACCATGCGGCAGAAAATATTTCTGTCAGGTACGGAGGAGCGCAGCATAAGACCGTTGGGGAAAACTATGTACAGTATCAGGCATACCGTCATACCGCCGAACATCATGACCGCAAGGCGCCAGAAGCTCTCGGGATCATTGTGCATGAGATACAGCGTTACAAGCGGAATATATATAAACCATAAAAGATAGGGTATGACAAAATATTCACAAAACGGGATAACATCATCAAGCGCACAGTGTATAATGAATTTCGGCTTGACAAATTTCTCGAGAAGCGAAAATAAAATAAGATAAAAAACCATGTAGGAAATGGTAAAAATCAAAGGATGCTCTTTGAAAAAAAACCGTATTTTCAAGTATAAAGCCTCGTTTCGTATAAACATTGCGTTAAATAAATTATAGTCTCAATCGAAGCTTTTGTCAACACAAAACCCTTGTAATAAGTGCAATTATGTGGTAAACTATATCAGCGTGAAAAGACAGGCGTTATTTCATGTAAAGAAGCGGAGAAAAGAGGGTCGGAATAAATGGCTGCAAAGATATCGTTCTTCGATGTGGACGGAACAATCGTAACAGACCGCGCACGGGGCGGAGAAAAGATAATCCCCGAGAGCACTGTGCGCGCCATAGCCCGTGCAAGAGAGCTGGGAAATCTGTGCTTTATAAATTCCGGAAGACCTTATTGCAATATAGATAAGGATATCCTTGCCATAGGCTTTGACGGCGTTATAAGCGGATGCGGGACGAACATTCATATAGGCGGCAAGGAGATACTCCATGTTACAAACCCTAAAAATGTGTGCAGGGAAACTCTTGAGGCGTGCAAGAGGTGCAGAATAAACGGTTTTTTTGAGGGCAGGGATAAGAATTATTTTTCACAAAACGGTCCTGATATAGAGTGGATATTGGAATTTATCGAACTGATAGCGGAAAACGGGGCTGTGACAAGCGTTGACACAAACGGCGAGGATTTTATTTTTGATAAAATGTGCGCCCTTTATGACGAAAACAGCGATACCGAAACCTTTGTAAGCATAGCGAGCCAATATTTTTCGGTGATAGACCGCGGAGATTTTTATGAGCTTGTACCCAAGGAGTGTTCAAAGGGCGCGGCGATGGATATAGTGCTTGATTATTACGGCATACCCAAATCGGATTCCTACGCCTTCGGAGATTCCGCAAACGATATTGATATGTTCAGGGCTACGCCCAATTCAATAGGCATGGGCAACGGGAAAGCGGTGCATCCGTATGTTTCGTTTGTAACCCGCGACATACTTGACGACGGGATTGAATACGCAATGAGGCATTTTAATATAATAGATTAGAAAATGATACGCCGTGAAAGCATGGCGTATCATTG
>CAZIBK010000256.1:0-1707 GCA_964537125.1 uncultured Oscillospiraceae bacterium | reverse complement strand
CATCACGACCATGACGGGGAGGAACACGAGCATCATCATCACCATCACCATGCCGACGAGGCGTTTACCTCATGGGGGTTTGAAACGCCCGCTCTCTATGAAAAATCGGACATCGAGGAAATTCTCAGGGAGCTTGACGGCGGAGAATACGGCTCAATACTCAGAGCAAAGGGCATGGTGGCGTCGCATAGCGGCGAGTGGGTTTACTTTGACTATGTTCCCGAGGAATACGATATCAGAGGCGGTCAGCCCTGCTATACCGGAAAGATTTGCGTAATAGGCGCAGAGCTGAAGGAAGATAAGCTTACACAGCTCTTTAAGAGATAAAAAGAGGGTTTTGTTATGTTAGGTGAAAAACTTGTACCGGTATATATTATAAACGGCTTTTTGGAAAGCGGAAAAACCACATTCATTAAGAATGCCATTCTGGCGGATCCTAAAATGCAGAAGGAAACAATACTCGTCATCGTATGCGAAGAAGGCGAGATTGAGTATGACGACGTCCCCGGCAATGTGGCGGTATACAATATTGATGAGAAGGAAAATGTCGCTTCGGACACCTTCGGCAAGCTTCGGGAGAAATACCGCCCCACATTTGTTGTAATAGAATACAACGGCGTGTGGGGTATGCAGCAGCTCTATCAGACGCCGCTTCCCCGTGCGTGGCGCATTGCCGACCAAATGACAATAGTTGACGGAGAGACCTTCGGAAGCTATTTTGCCAACATGAAGAGCATATTTGCCGATATGCTCCGCTCCTCGGCTTCTGTTATAGTGAACCGCTGTCAGCGAAGCGATGATTTTAAATCGTATCGCGACAATATCAAGCGCTGCAGTCCGCAGACGGAGATTTTGTATGTAAATGACGAAGAGGGCATAATGGATATAATGCTCGAGGATGAGCTTCCGTATGACCTTGACGACCCGGTTATTGAGCTTGACAAGGACAGCTTTGTGGTGTGGTATATTGACATGGTGGACAATGTTGACCGCTATATCGGAAAAACCGTGGAGTATGTGGCTCAGGTGGCAAAGCCCGATTATTTCAGGGATGATTTCTTTTTCCCGGGGAATCAGGTCATGACCTGCTGCGCAAACGATATGCAGTTTTTGGGCTTTGTGTGCCAATATGACAAGGCAAACGCTCTTGAAGAGGGCGGCTATGTCAGAGTGCGCGCCGAGGTAAGAAACGAATTTGCTCCCGAATATGAGGAGGAAGGTCCCGTTCTTTACGCAAAGAGCGTAGTCCCCATAGCAAGACCGAAAAGGAGATAAATGTATAAATAAAGCATATAATGCCCACAATAATCCAAGGAGGTTGTAAAAATGGATTATTTGTGGGCATTTTTAGTAGGCGGAGCCATATGCGCGGCGGGGCAGATACTCATAGACAGGACAAGGCTTACACCCGCGAGAATACTGACAGGATTCGTCTGCGCGGGAGTAATACTGTCGCTTTTCGGAATTTACGATTATATCGCGGATTTTGCGGGAGCGGGGGCAACGGTGCCGCTTACGGGGTTCGGATATAACCTTTTCAACGGGGTGAAGGAAGGAATAGAAGAGGACGGTATTTTAGGCGTTTTAACGGGTCCCTTGGGGGCTTCCGCCGGAGGCGTGGGAGCGGCAATAATATTCGGGCTTGCCGCGGCGGTAGTATCAAAGCCGAAAATGAAATAAAGAAGCAAATACTGTCTGAGGCAACGC
>CAZIBK010000255.1:0-1753 GCA_964537125.1 uncultured Oscillospiraceae bacterium | reverse complement strand
GTAAATGAGCTTTCGGAATTGAAGGGACTTCGGTTATGAATTATAGAAGAGTATACGCACAAATAGATCTTGAGGCGATAAGGCACAACCTCGGCGAGGTTAAAAAGCGTTCGGGCGCCAAGCTTCTTGCCGTCATAAAGGCGAACGCATACGGTCACGGTGCGATAAGAGTCGCCCGTGCGACGGAAGACATGGTTGACTATTTTGCCGTGGCAACTATAGAAGAGGCGATAGATCTCCGCGAAAACGGAATACGAACCCCTATACTTATATTGGGGTATTTGTCTCCGGAGTATTTTTCGGAGCTTGTCCGCTACGATATAACGCAGACAATTTTTGATTATGAGAGCGCGCAGCTTTTGGCAAAGGCGGGGGGCAGAGCCCATATTGCTGTCGATACGGGAATGAGCAGAATAGGCTTCCCCGTGAGCGAGGAAAGCGTCGGCATTATAAAGAAGATTGTCTCTCTTGACGGTATAGACGTAGAAGGTATATTTACACATTTTGCCTCGGCTGACGAGGAGGATAAAGCCTTTACGCATCTTCAGTACGAACGCTTTTCATGGCTTTGCAAAAGGCTTTGCGAAGAGGGCGTAAATATCCCGATAAAGCATGTTTCAAACAGCGCCGCAATAATAGATATGCCGCAATATTCGCTTGATATGGTGCGTTCGGGTATTATTACTTACGGATTGCGGCCGTCGAACGAGGTTGGGGAGTTTAATTTGATACCCGCCTTAAAATTGAAGAGCCACGTTGTAAATGTAAAGACACTGCCGAAGGGTGTTCCGATAAGCTACGGCAGAACATTTGTGACGAGCCGCGAAAGCGTTATAGCCACTGTTCCGGTAGGCTATGCCGACGGTTATCCGAGAGCTCTTTCGAATAAGGGAAGAGTAATGATACACGGCAAATCGGCTCCGATAGTCGGCAGAGTTTGCATGGATCAGTTTATGATCGATGTAACGGAGGTTGAGAACGTGAGGGTTGGGGACGAGGTATCCCTGATAGATGAAAATATCACTGCCGATGAAATAGCAAAGCTTGAGGGAACGATAAATTACGAGACCGTCTGCAAGATAAGCGACAGGGTTCCGAGACTGTATGATGAAGATATTTGAAAACAGCTGCATAAAATCTCCATGCCGGGTAATAATATGTGCATGGAGATTTTGCTTTAGGAGGAATATATATGCCGGATTTAAAGGGCAGTAAAACAGAGGCAAACCTTGTTGCGGCTTTTGCGGGAGAGAGTCAGGCGCGAAACAAATATACTTTTTTCGCGCACAAAGCACGGGAGGATAACTTTATCCAAATAGCCAAGATATTTGAGGAAACAGCGAACAATGAACGCGCTCATGCCGAGCTTTGGTTCGGAATATTGAACGGCGGAATAGGTCAGACCTATGAAAACCTTTTGAGCGCGAGAGACGGGGAACATTTTGAATGGGAGGAAATGTATCCCGAATTTGCGAAAGTTGCACGGGAGGAGGGCTTCAACGAAATTGCCGCTCTGTTTGAGAAGGTGGCTGCCATAGAAAAAGAGCATGAAAAGCGCTTTGAGAAATACGCCGAGGAGTTAAAGGGCGGAAGGCTGTTCTATAAAGACGGCGAGATATGGTGGCAGTGTGAAAACTGCGGGCATATAATGAAAGCGAAGGATGCTCCCGACCACTGCCCCGTATGCGGACAGCCTCAGGGGTATTTCCGCGAAAAACCGACAAATTGTTGAGAAAGGATTTTTTAACGTGAA
>CAZIBK010000254.1:0-1779 GCA_964537125.1 uncultured Oscillospiraceae bacterium | reverse complement strand
TAAACAATTTTCAATACCAAATATAAATTCAATATCAAGTATAAAATGACTTGAATATCTGCATATCTTGTGGTATTATGATACAAAAGACTTTATTGGAGGAATCTTCATGCTTACCGATATTGAAATAGCGCAGAGCGCAAAAATGGAACCTATTACAGCCGTTGCGGAAAAGATTGGCGTCTGTCCGGACGAGCTCGAGCTTTACGGAAAATATAAGGCAAAGCTCTCGGATGATTTGATAAAAAGAGTTTCCGGTAATCCCAACGGCAAGCTGATTCTTACAACAGCCATCAACCCCACCCCCGCGGGAGAGGGGAAAACCACCACTACCGTAGGTCTCGGACAGGCTCTCTGCCGCATGGGCAAAAAAGCTGTTATTGCGCTCCGCGAGCCGTCGCTCGGTCCCGTTATGGGTTTAAAGGGCGGAGCCGCCGGCGGAGGATATTCCCAGGTTGTCCCCATGGACGATATAAATCTCCACTTTACCGGTGATATGCACGCCATCACTGCGGCGAACAATCTTCTCTGCGCCCTTATAGACAATCACATTCAGCAGGGCAATTCCATCGGCATAGATCCGAGGCGCATAACCTTCAGGCGCGTACTTGATATGAACGACAGGGTTCTCCGCAGCATAGTTGTCGGTCTCGGCGGACAGGTCAACGGCGTTCCGAGGGAGGACGGCTTCATGATAACCGTAGCTTCCGAAATTATGGCTGTTCTGTGCCTTGCCTCCGACCGCCATGACCTTAAGAGGCGCTTGGGCGAAATAATTATCGGCTACACCTATGACGGAAGACCCGTCAAAGCGTCGGAGCTTAAAGCCGAGGGTGCAATGACCGTTTTGCTGAAGGATGCAATAAAGCCCAACCTTGTGCAAACCCTCGAACATACCCCCTGTATTATACACGGCGGCCCCTTCGCAAATATTGCCCACGGCTGCAACAGCGTTATAGCGACACGCCTTGCCCTGAAGCTCGGCGACTATGCGGTTACCGAGGCAGGCTTCGGAGCTGATTTGGGCGCCGAAAAGTTTTTCGATATAAAATGCCGCGTTGCGTCCCTTAAACCTGATGCGGTTGTTCTGGTTGCCACATGCCGTGCGCTGAAATATAACGGCGGCGTTCCCAAGGGCAATCTTTCCGAAGAAAATACCGATGCGCTTTTAAAGGGGCTTCCGAACCTTGAAAAGCATATTGAAAATCTGAAGAAATTCAATCTGCCCGCTGTTGTGGCGATAAACCGCTTCCCGTCGGATACCGAGGCGGAGCTTCTGGCAATAGAAAACGCGTGCAAGGCTCTCGGCGTAAGGTTTGCCATTTCCGATGTTTTCGCAAAGGGCGGAGAAGGCGGAGAAGAGCTTGCCGAAAAGGTTCTTGAAGCCCTTGAGGAGCCGTCCGATTTCAAGCCCCTATACGAGCTTGAAGGCTCATATTACGATAAGTTTGAAAAAATCGCAAAAGAGATATACGGCGCCGACGGCGTTGACTATCTCCCTGCGGCAAGGCGCGCGATAGATGAAATAACCGCCCACGGCTATAACAATCTTCCCATATGCACCGCAAAAACACAGTATTCGCTTTCCGATAATCCGTCGCTTCTTGCCCGCCCGTCGGGATTCAGGATAACCGTCAAGGAGGTACGGCTTTCGGCAGGAGCGGGCTTTGTCGTTTTTCTCACCGGAAATATTATGACAATGCCCGGTCTTCCGAAGGAACCTGCCGCCGTAAAAATGGATATCGACGACGACGGCAAAATAACAGGACTTTTTTAAAG
>CAZIBK010000253.1:0-1804 GCA_964537125.1 uncultured Oscillospiraceae bacterium | reverse complement strand
TTTTATTTTCTCAAATCGATGCGCCTTACGGTATCTTTCAGCTTAAGAATATACGACGGGGAAACCGAAAGCTCGTCTATCCCCATGCGGAGGAATCTTTCCGTCAGCGTCGTATCCGCCGCCAGCTCGCCGCAGATTCCGATCCATGCGCCGTTTTTATGGGCATTTTTCGCCGACAGCTCAATCAGCCGCAAAACCGCCTCGTGGTGCGTATCGCAGAATCGTTCGATATTGTGATTCTGCCTGTCGCAGGCGAGCGTGTACTGAATCAGATCGTTTGTCCCCACGCTGAAAAAGTCAACCATCGGCGCAAGAAGGTCGCTTATAACCGCCGCCGCGGGCGTTTCTATCATTATGCCAAGCTCCGTGTTCCTTGAATATTCTGTCCCGCTTTCTTCAAGCTCCTTTTTTACCTCGCCGCATAGCGCAAGAACCTCCTCAAGCTCCGAAACGCTTGTAATCATAGGAAACATCACGGCTATGTTTCCGAAGGCGGACGCTCTGTAAATTGCTCTGAGCTGTGTTTTAAACATTTCCGGACGGGCGAGGCATATTCGTATGGCTCTGAAGCCGAGGGCGGGGTTTTCCTCCCCGTCAAGCCCGAAATAGTCCGCCCGTTTATCCGCTCCTATGTCAAGTGTTCTGATAATAACCCTTTTGCCCTCCATGCTCCGAGCCGCCCTTTTGTATGCCTGAAACTGCCGCTCCTCCGTGGGGTAATCGCTGCTTTCGAGATAGAGGAACTCGCTTCGGAAAAGCCCTATTCCGCCGGCGTCGTTGCCGAGCGCCTCGCCGATGCCGTCCGCGCTTCCGATATTCGCGTAAATATTTATTTTCGTTCCGTCAATGGTGACGCTCTCCTTCCCCTTCAGGCTTTGGAGCCGCTCCCTTTCGCGAAGGTCGGACTCGCGCTTTCTTTCGGCGGCGGCAAGGGCTTCCCCGTCGGGGTTTACCGTAACCTCGCCCGTAAATCCGTCCGCAACGGCGATATCTCCGTCCTTTATCCGATTGAGAAATTCCTCCCCCACGCCTATTATCGCGGGAATATTCATATTGCGCGCCAAAATTGCCGTGTGCGAATTTGACGAGCCGTGAGCCGTCACAAACGCAAGCACGCGCTCCTTGTCAAGGGTTACCGTCTCGCTGGGCGCCAAATCGTCGGCGCATATTATGACCTTGCCGCCGTCCCCGCGCTTTTCTTCGCTCCCCTCCTCGGAGAGGCAGCTTATAAGGCGGCTTGAAATATCCCTGACGTCGGCAGCTCTCGCCCGCATATAGCCGTCCTCCATTGACGAGAACATTTCCGCAAAGCTGTCGGCGGCGCGGGCAACCGCGTATTCGGCATTTACCCCTTGCGATTCAATCATGCCGATTATTTCTTCGTTATAATCGTTATCCGCAAGCATCATCATATGAATTTGAAAAATCTGCGCGTCAGCTTCGCCCGCCTCCTTAAGCGCTTTTTCGTAGATTGCCTGAAGCTGTGCGGCGGCCTTTGCCCTTGCCGCTTCAAGCCTTCTCTTTTCGGATTCCGAATCCGTCACCCTAAGCTTTTTAACATTGACCTCCCTGCGCTTAAACAGCGAAATTTTTCCTATTGCCACAGCGCCGTAAACGCCCTTTCCGGTAAACCTAATCATTGACCGCACTTCCTTTTGCGACAAAATTTCCTCTCATCGGCAATTTTTATTTACGCCTGCAAACCTCTTTGCCGCCGCAATATTGTTTCTTCATTCACGGCGGCGAGAAATCCTTCTTATTTTGCGCAAAAAAGCAAGTATGATACATCATAAAAATATGCACC
>CAZIBK010000252.1:0-1833 GCA_964537125.1 uncultured Oscillospiraceae bacterium | reverse complement strand
TTTTCCTTACCAGCCGTCTTTTCCGCTTTGCTTTATCGCGGTAAAAAGCCTCTTTTTCAAGCCGGGATTTTCCTTATCAAGCGAAAAAATGAGGTTCTTGACGTACTCCCGCTTCGTGTTTCCGTCTGCCGTACATTTATTCTTCACTGTCGGCAGATTAAGCTCTTTTGCAAAGCACCGAGCAAAATTCTCCGGCATATAAATCATCGGTCTGATAACCGTAATTCCCGTCCTGTCAAGATATGTGACCGGGCTGAAGCAGCCTACCCTTCCCTCGTAAATAAGGTTCATCAAAAAAGTTTCAATCACATCGTCAAAGTGATGCCCGAGAGCCGTCTTATTGCAGCCGAGCTTTTTTGCGGCATTGTTTAATGCGCCGCGCCGCATATTTGCGCAAAGGGAACACGGGTTCTTTTCCTTTCGGATATCAAATATTACCTCCCGAATCTGAGTTTTTTCTATATGATACGGAACGCCAAGTCCTTTGCAAAGCTCCGAAACGGCGTCAAAGCTCATATCCGAATAGCCCATGTCTACGCTTATCGCCTGCAAAAAGAAATGTTCGGGATAAAACCGCCTGAGCGCCGCAAGCGTCACAAGAAGCGTCAGGCTGTCCTTTCCGCCCGAAACCCCCACGGCTATCCTGTCGCCCTCGCGTATCATTTTATAATCGTCCGCGGCCCGTCGCACATAGCTTAAAGCCTTTTTCATATTTTCAGCCATAGTTTAGCCTCCGCAAAATAAATCTTACAGCAATTATACACTCTTTCCCGCACTATTTCAAGGCGTTTTTAAAATTGCCTCGCGAGAAAACAAGAGCATAATCGAGAAAATGAGAGAAATCGAGAGAAATGAGCGAATATTTTATTTTTTTCAAAAAAAGGTGTTGACAACGTGAGCTCCTTGTATTAAAATAACTCTTGCTTAAAGGGAAAAAACTGATTTTTCGGTTGATTTTCAAATATATGAACGGAGGTTTACACTATGAAAAGCTACATGGAAAATGCCGGCACGGTTGAAAGAAAGTGGTATATCATCGACGCGTCCGGCAAAAGCGTAGGCCGTGTTGCGGCAGCTGCCGCAAGTATTCTTCGCGGCAAGAATAAGCCCACATTTACGCCTCATGCGGATTGCGGAGATCACGTTATCATCGTAAACTGCGACAAGGCAGTCTTCACGGGCAACAAGCTCAACGAAAAGATGTATCGCCACCACACAGGCTGGGTGGGCGGTCTTAAGGAAAAGTCCGCTAAGGAAATGATGGAAAAGAGCGCCGACAAAGTTATGTATATCGCTGTCAAGGGTATGCTTCCCAAGACATCGCTCGGCGCAAAGGCTCTTACACGTCTTCGCGTGTATAAGGGCGCGGAACACAACAACGCAGCGCAGCAGCCCGAGGTTTGGGCAGGAGAAATCAAATAAGGGAGGTAAATTAAAATGGCTGGAACACAGTATTTCGGTACAGGCAGAAGAAAGAAGTCCGTTGCAAGAGTTCGTCTTGTTCCCGGCAGCGGCAACATCGTTATAAACAAGAGATCTATTGATGAATATTTCGGTCTTGAAACACTTAAGCTCATCGTCCGTCAGCCTCTCGTTCTCACAGGCACGATCGATAAGTTCGACGTTATATGCAATGTGCAGGGCGGCGGTTTCTCCGGTCAGGCAGGCGCTATACGTCACGGCGTGGCTCGCGCTCTCCTCAAGGTTGATGAAGAAGCATACAGACCCGCTCTTAAAAAGGCAGGCTTCCTCACAAGAGACCCGAGAATGAAGGAAAGAAAGAAGTACGGTCTCAAAGCAGCGAGACGCGCACCTCAGTTCTCAAAGAGATAA
>CAZIBK010000251.1:0-1854 GCA_964537125.1 uncultured Oscillospiraceae bacterium | reverse complement strand
TTATATCAAAGATAAATAAAGAATCAAAGCCTATTTACAATGTGACAAGCTTGACAATGCGATAATATGTTACGCCTGCTTGCTATTGCACAAACAGCGGAACAAGCTCCTGCCTGTTTACATCCACAAGCCCCTTTGTCGTCATTTTTAAAGACGGTATCACCGTCAGACTTACAAACGCCATATTCATAAGCGGCGCTATTCTTTTCGGCACTCCCATTGAATAAATGGTGTTTCTTATATTAAGGTTTTCTTCCGCAATCTCCTTCGCGCCTTTTTCCGACATAAGCCCCGCGATGGGAAGCGGGAGCTTTGACAGAACCCTTCCGCTCTCCGCCGCGGCATATCCTCCGCCCATTGAAATAACGCAGTTTGCCGCACACGCCATATCCTCATCGTTTGTTCCTATTACAATAAGATTGTGCGAATCATGTGAAACGGACGAGGCTATCGCGCCCCTCCTTAAGCCTATTCCGGAAATGAAGCCCAAGCCCTTATGCCCCGTGTTTTTGTGGCGCTCAATTACGGCTATTTTTAAAATATCGCGTTCGACGTCGGCGCCGTTGTTTTTGCTCAGGTCAATATCCGTAATCCACTCGTCTGTAAGAAGCTGGTCTGGTACAATTTTAATAACGCGGCAGCGGCCCGATTTTCCTTCAATGTAAAAATCCTGCCGCGACAGAGGCTTTAAATTAAAGGAATTGAGAACCTTTTCGGAAAGCCTGCTTTCAGCCGCGGGCTTTTTAATATCCGCAGGGATCTTGTTATCAACCACCTTGACGCCGTTTTTGTAAACATCTCTCACATCAACCGTGTCAAGGTCGTCAAGTACAAGCAAATCCGCCTTATAGCCCGGCGCCGCCGCGCCCGTATATTTAAGTCCGAAACGCTCCGCCGCATGGATTGTGGCCATCTGTATTCCCGTAACCGCCGACTTACCAAGCTTTACCGCGCTTCGTATGATGCTGTCTATATGCCCTTCCTTCAAAAAGTCTGCCGGGTGCCGATCGTCCGTCACAAGGAGACAGCGGTTTTTCCAAGGCTCGTCAAACAAATCTATCAAGCCCTCAAGGTTTCTCGCCGCCGTTCCCTGGCGAATCATCATCCACTGCCCTTTTCTTATTTTCTCCGTCGCTTCCTCAAAGCTTGAACATTCGTGGTCGCTCGAAATTCCCGCGGAAATATATTTATCAAGCTCCTTTCCCGCGAGAAGCGGCGCATGACCGTCCACCGTCTTGTTAAAGCCTTTCGCGTCCGCTATCTTCTTTGCTGTCTCCTCATCTCCCGCAATTACGCCGGGATAATTCATCATCTCTGCCAATCCGAGAACACGCGGCTCCTTATAAAAAGGCTTCAGGCTTTCCGCCGATAAAACAGCGCCCGACTCGTCAAAGGGCGTTGACGGCACACAGGACGGAAGCATGATATATACATCCATCGGAAGAGAAGCGCTCATTTGCAGCATATATTCAATCCCCGCCTCGCCGCACACGTTTGCAATTTCGTGCGGATCGGCGACAATCCCCACCGTCCCGTGAGGCAGCGCCGCCTTCGCAAGCTCGGAGGGAATCATCATCGTGCTTTCAATATGTATATGACCGTCGATAAATCCCGGGCAGATGTACTTCCCCGTCACATCCTCTGTCTTGTCCGCCTCCGTATAATCGCCCACACCGATAATTATTCCGTCCTCTATCAGCACATTTTCCTTTTCAAGGCTCCCCGTAAATACGTTGACTACCGTTCCGCCTTTAAGCAATGTTTTCATTTGTGTCACTCCATCCGCTTTATTATATACTATTGTATCATAAGTGCGGCGCAAAATCACCTGTAAATTTATTTTTTTGCGCATAA
>CAZIBK010000250.1:0-1876 GCA_964537125.1 uncultured Oscillospiraceae bacterium | reverse complement strand
CCGCCGATTTTGGTAAGCAGGCGTTCAAAGGAAGCATAGCGGTTGGGATAGAGCTGCTGAATGGCAAGCTGCAAATCGCGGTCGCCGTAGCATATGAAGTAAACGCGGGAGAACTCTGCCAAGCCCTCATAGTAATTGGAGCTGCCGTAGGTCGAAATTGTGGCAATGTCCGCTTTAACATAGCCCTGCCATGCAGAACCCTGACACCAATGCGATGAAGTATTATCGGGGTTGCCGTTTGCGTTATAATCTACACTGTGACCGAGCTCGTGGGCGATACCCAACATAATGTTTTTAACGTTTGTCACGCCCGAAAGCCTTACGAAAAGCTCCTCTGCGCCGCAGTTGTATGAGTTCGCGTTGGTGGGGGCGTAAACGTAGATATTTTTAATATACTTCCGATAATTGTACGGGAAATTACCGAAGGCGGTGATGGTGTTCTGCACATTCTCAAAATCGGGGTCTACACAGTAGACATTGACGGTTTGAGATGAGGTTTCGTTTTTATATGTAACCGTTATTACATAGCAGTTAATGGGATTATTTGCGTCATAAATATAGTTTTCACCATCGTCGGAGAAGTATTCGCCGTCTACTTCAACAAGATCCCACATGATATGCTTTGTCTTGACAGGGTCTGACTGTGTGACGGAGGCAGCGCAGCCGGGGAAGGTTTCGGATATGGTATAGTAACTCACAAGATCGCCGAAAAGCGGCTGTGATACAATTTCAAGGATTTTGTCCCTTTGCTCCTCGGCGGTCATATCGTAGCGGCTGTAGTACAAATCCTTAAAGGAAGCCTCGCGGCTGTCAAGCCATGAAGAACCTGTTGTAACAGCGCTTGGGAAAACATCGGCGCCTATGGAGGTGCATATTTCTATAACGCGCTGCCGCTCCTCCTCCGAAAGGAGCTTAAAGCCGTCAAGAGAGGTCATAAGCGTAAATGGTGTTTCGCCGTAAAGGGTGAGCGACCATTCATATTTTTCGTCGCGGACAACAACTTCGCCGTTTTCGATGGCAAGGTAGCCGCCGTCGGAATGTGCTACGGCATAGCCGGAGCCGTATTCTTCAAGCTTCCAGCGCTGAGCCGATGAACCGGAGATGTAGAGCGAGCGAGAGACGGAGCCGTCTTTATAGGTGAGACGGCGACGGGGGCTGAGAGCGCTTTCAAAGGCGTATTCGCCCTCTGCCATGTCCTTAAGGCGGAGCGGAGTCCCGCTTTCCGAAACGGCTGCGGCGGTGTTTTCAACGTCAATGCTGCCGTTCGGCGAATCGAGAGTATAATACCGCTCGCTTAAGCCGGTATAGGCGGTTTCAACGCCTAAAATGTACGGATCCATATATACGAGAGTACTGTTTGAAATTGAAATCGGCTGCATAGACTCGGCAGTCATGCCGATAACCTTGATATATTGACTGTCTGTAACGGTGGAGGGAACGGTTATGAAAAGATAATTCAACCCCGATACGCCGGCATCGAGAACCTTAGGCGAAAAATCGAGAAGCGTTCCGTCGGAATCGTAATAGCCTAATGAAAAAATGAGCCTTTCATCAGAGGATGAGGATACATAGACAGACGCCATAATTTTTCCGGGCGTAAGCTCGGTAATCCGTACATTATCGCAAACAAACGACACATAGGCGGTAACACTTGCCGCAGATGCGTCGGCAACGCTTACAGTAAAGCAGGAAAAAATAACGGCAAGTGCGATAATCAGAGACAGGCACCGCCGTGCGGGGAAGCGGGAAATATTCATTATGGACCCTCCTAAAACGTTATTTTTTAGTATTATATAACAAATTCCGTTAAAAAGCAATGGTGATATTGTAAATAAAGTTTTTCCGTGCTATACTATAGCAGGAGGCGATAAATATG
>CAZIBK010000249.1:0-1919 GCA_964537125.1 uncultured Oscillospiraceae bacterium | reverse complement strand
TTACGGGAGAACCGCGCGGGTTCTTCCGTGCGTGTCGACTTTGTCGACACGCTCAAATGGCTGCCTCACAAAAAATGAGGCAGCCATTTTTGTTTTATCAATGCTTACGCGAGTTCCGCGAAGTACTTGATTGTTCTTACCATCTGGCTTGTGTAGCTGTTCTCGTTGTCGTACCAAGAAACTACCTGTACTTCATAGAGGTCATCGGCAATCTTGGCAACCATTGTCTGAGTTGCATCGAAGAGAGAACCGTATCTCATGCCGATAACATCGGAGGAAACGATCTGATCCTCGTTGTAGCCGAAGGACTCGGAAGCCGCTGCCTTCATTGCGGCGTTGATGCCTTCCTTTGTTATGTCGGCGCCCTTTACAACTGCCGTAAGGATGGTTGTGGAGCCCGTGGGAACGGGAACTCTCTGAGCGGAGCCGATGAGCTTGCCGTTGAGTTCGGGAATAACAAGACCGATAGCCTTAGCCGCGCCTGTGGAGTTGGGAACTATATTAGCGGCGCCTGCGCGAGCACGGCGGAGATCACCCTTTCTGTGAGGACCGTCAAGAATCATCTGATCGCCTGTGTAAGCGTGAATTGTGCACATGATACCCGACTGAATGGGAGCATAGTCGTTAAGAGCCTTTGCCATGGGAGCAAGGCAGTTTGTTGTACAGGATGCAGCGGAAATAATCTGATCGTCAGCTGTAAGAGTGTTCTCGTTTACGCTGAATACGATAGTCTTAAGGTCGTTGCCTGCGGGAGCGGAGATAACAACCTTCTTAGCGCCCGCATTGATGTGAGCCATGCTCTTTTCCTTGGAGCAGTAGAAGCCCGTGCATTCCAGAACAACGTCAACGCCGATCTCGCCCCAAGGAAGATCCGCGGCGTTCTTTTCGCTGTAAATTGTAATTTCTTTGCCGTCAACAATAATAGAGCCTTCGCCTGCTTCAACGCTGTGAAGACCTTCGCCTATTCTGCCGCAGTAACCGCCCTGCGCTGTGTCATACTTGAGGAGCTGAGCGAGCATCTTGGGATCTGTAAGATCGTTGATAGCCACTACCTCATAACCTTCCGCGCCAAACATCTGTCTGAACGCGAGACGGCCTATACGGCCGAAACCATTGATTGCAACTTTAACTGCCATGTTAAAAACCTCCTAAAAATAATTGGTTAAATATTAATAACGGCTTTACGCCATAATTAAACTCATTCTTCGATTATTCTGATGCTCTTGATTACCGGCGGCTCAAGAGGCGTCTCTCCGTCATAGTCAACGGGAGTTTCCGCAATCTCGTCAACGACCTCCATGCCGTTTGTAACTCTGCCGAAAGCAGCATATGCGCCGTCAAGATAATCCGCATCCTCGTGCATGATGAAGAACTGGCTCCCCGCGGAATCGTAATCGCTGCTTCTCGCCATGGAAATAACGCCGCGCTCATGCTTAATATCGTTTTCCACGCCGTTTTGTTCAAATTCGCCCTTTATTGTGTACCCCGGACCTCCCGTACCGTTGCCGTTGGGGTCGCCGCCCTGAATCATAAATCCGGAAATTATTCTGTGGAACGTAAGCCCGTCATAAAAGCCCTCGTCGCAGAGACTTTCAAAATTTTCAACCGTTATGGGCGCTATATCGGGATAAAGCTCCAAATCTATCACTCCGCCCGATTCCATTACTATCTGAGCCTTCACCGTATTTTCTCCTTCCTCTGCCTGTCCGCTCCCGTCCTGCGCCGTTTTTCCGCAGCCCGAGACGGCAAAAAGCGCTGCCATTGCCAATATTGCACATAAAACTTTTTTCTTCATATGATTTTTACTCCTTTTACTTTATTATATTATATCCGTAATCCGATATCTTTTCAAGCATTTTTTAACGGTTTTTCCCTAAAATATCAAAATACATGAAAACCGCCCGCAAATGGGGCGGTTT
>CAZIBK010000248.1:0-1926 GCA_964537125.1 uncultured Oscillospiraceae bacterium | reverse complement strand
CGGCTTTCAAAAAGCAATCCGTTCATCAATATTGGCTGCGGAAATTTCCGAATTTTAGGGCAAAATGTAAACTCCCATAATCGGTTTATCCGATTTTTCACGTTCAACGATAAAATTTCTCGGATGTGTTTGCTTTTGTCCCCTCCCCGCTCTATAATAAAATTATCTGAAAATTTTTTCATTTCCGCCTAACATTTTTCTTCTTTTCCCGACTTAATAATTGAAACCATCTCAAAGGAGCCAAGCCCATGGACAAAAAAGACCTTTTAAAAATGATAGACGAACCCCTTTTAAACAAGCTTTTCGGCTTTGCCCTTAAGCGAACCGGCGACAGCTATCAAGCCCAATACCTCTGCTCCGACATTGTGTACGAGCTTATCAAAGCATCCGCCTCGGAAGGCGTCATAAACGAGCCGGAGCGCTTTATCATGCGCGTCGCAAAAAACGTCTACGCCGACTATTCGGAGCGAAGGAAAAAATATTCCGGACTCTTCTGCCAAGATGAGCCCGAAAACGCCGTCTTAAATCTCCCCTTCGATGAGGACGGAGAAAGAAACGAGCTTTTAAAAAACGTATTTAATAAGATCGCGTTTCTCACCAAGGCATACCGAAGCGTCATGATCATGTATTATCTCGACGGCTTAACCGTCAAAGAAATAGCCGAAAAGCTTTCCGTCAGCGAAACCGCCGTCAGGCAGCGGCTTTTTGCCGCACGAAATATAATAAAAAGCGAGGTAAACGAAATGAAAGAAAACAAAGAAAAGATTGACCGTCCCTTAGCGCTTGACGATGTAAATTTTGTCATTTGGGGCACAGGCCGCCCTTCATGGGGCGACCCGCGAGAGCTCGGTTCAAGGCAGCTGTCAAAGCACGTCATCTGGCTCTGCCGCAAAAAGCCCATGACCGCGTCCGAAATCTCCCGCGAGCTGAACGTTCCCACGCGCTATATTGAAGAAGAGCTCGACATCCTTTCCAAAGGAATTAACGGCGAATACGGCTTTTTGAAAAAGAACCGCTCCGGCAGATATATAATAAATTTCATTCTGTTCGATAAGTCACAAATGGAAGCCGCCAATGCCATATATATGGAATATATCCCGTATATATCCTCCGCCGTGGCGGAGCATTTTAAGTCCCGCGCCAAGGACTACCTCTCCTTTCCCTATCTCAACAAAAATGTTGATTTAAACCTCATCTACTGGCAGCAGATATTTACCGCAGCCTACATTTTTTCAAATACCGTCAGAAGTATGCTTCAAGAAAAATATCTTCCGCCTCTTACCAACCTGTCGCGCCCCTTCAGCATATACGGCTACGAGGACAACGGCAAATACTACGGCGCGGGTCATGACAGCGCCTACGCCGAAAACGTCTGCGGCTATAAAAAAATCAAGCTTTCAAACATATACATCACCCGCGTCAGCAAGCACTTTGACTGCGGTCTCAATGTTTCAAAGGATATTAAAATACAGCTTGCGTTAAGGGCAATCCGCGGTCTTGACATCTCCTCCCTCACCGAAGCCGAAAAGGAACAGGCGTCGCTCGCCGTAGAATGCGGCTATCTTTTCCGAATCGGAAACATTCTATATACAAAGCCTCTTGTCCATAGCCTTAAGGACTCGGATAAGCTCTTTTCCGTCACCTATGAGCTTCAAAACGGCACGTTTGACGCCATAGCCCAAGCCGCCGCCGAAAAGCTGGCGCACTTTATCAAAAAAACAATCCCCGAGCATTTGATGGGCGAATGGGGCTTTGCCAACGACCTGGCAGACCTTCCCGTACTCGACGCCATCGTCGAGGATTTAATCGAAAAAAATATCCTCGTTCCTCCCCAAAACGGCATAGGCGCCGAAGGAACGTGGATAGGAATAGAATAAACAGTCAAGCCGTAACACATTACCTCTCGTGTGTTGCGGCTCTTTTTAT
>CAZIBK010000247.1:0-1944 GCA_964537125.1 uncultured Oscillospiraceae bacterium | reverse complement strand
CGTATTCATTTTGCTGCAAATAATTATCTTGAGAAAAAAATACCGGCTTATACAGCTGATGCAGCTTCCGGTAGCGATTGCTTTCGGATTTTTGACGGATTTTTCGGTGTGGCTGATTAGCGGGATCACCTATTCGTCTTATCCGGCACAGTGGATTTTATGTATTGCGGGAGTTGTTTTGGTGGCTGTTGGCGTCAGTATGGAGGTTACGGCAAATGTTGTTACTTTGGCGGGAGAGGGACTTGTGCTTGCAATCTGTAAGGTATTGCCGGTCAAATTCGGAAATATGAAAGTATGCTTTGATGTTGCCTTGGTAGTAATAGCTGTATTGATAGGGTTTCTCGCAAAAGGCGAATTACTCGGGGTCAGAGAGGGGACAGTTGCCGCGGCTTTGTTTGTGGGCTTGCTTTCCAAACAATTTTGTAAGCCGCTGACGAAAATTATGAATAAGCTGATAAATTAAAATTTATTATAGCAGGAGGCTACATAATGAAAAGGCAAATTTTATCAATAGGTCTTGCGGCGGCTTTGTTACTCGGCATCTGCGGCTGCGCGGACGAAAGCAAAACCGAAAGCGGCGAGACGGCGGCGGCAAATGTTTTAACCGAATCTAAGACGACGCAGTATTTCACGGACGAGGCGGTGACCGAGACGGATATGCAAACAATCCTCGAAGCCGGCGTGAACGCGCCGAGCGGAATGAACAAGCAGCCGTGGCATTTTACGGCAGTAACGGACAAGGATATAACTCGGCAGGTGGCGGACGCTATGAGCGCTATGATGCCGCCGGGCGCAAACGCGGGTTCGGAAAACGTAAGAGCGAAAGCGGGCGTGGGCGATGCGCCGCTGACGATTTTTATTTCCTGTGAGGACGGCTCCGAGCTTGACGCGGGATTGGCGTGCCAGAATATGTCGGCTCAGGCGCAGCTTTTGGGTTACGGCACAAAAATATTAACCTCGCCCACTGTCGCGCTCAACGGCGAAAATAAAAGCGAGTACGATGAGCTTTTGGATATTCCCGAAGGTCAGAGCATTGCGGCTGTGCTTATAATAGGCGTTCCCGATACGTCGGTTGACGAAAGCGTAGACGGAGTGACCGGAGCTTCGGTAAGAAACGCTTTTGATGAAGTTGTAACAATTAAATAATATTAAATAATTAAGTATAACGGAGGTAATAAAAATGGCGGACGCACTTGAAACATTAAAATCACGCCGCTCGTGCAGGAGCTTCGACGGCAGACCGATTACAGACGAGGAGCTTAACACCATACTTGAGGCGGGAATGTACGCGCCTACGGGAATGGGTAAGCAGTCGCCGATTATGGTGGCGGTAACGGACAAGGAAACGGTTAAGCAGCTTTCAAAAATGAACGCCGCGGTTATGGGCGCGGATATTGACCCGTTCTACGGCGCGGCAACGGTAATAGTTGTGCTTGCGGATAAGAGCATACCCACATATATTTACGACGGCTCGCTCGTAATGGGGAATTTGATGAACGCGGCGGAAGCGATTGGTGTGCGGTCGTGCTGGATACACCGCGCTAAAGAGGAATTTGAAAGCGCGGAAGGCAAAGAGCTGCTCAAAAAGTGGGGTATTGAAGGCGACTATGAGGGCATCGGTCACTGCGTTCTCGGCTACGGCGATAAGGTTCCCGCAAAGCCGCGCAAGGACGGATATATTTACAGGGTTTAAAATTCAATAATCTTCAACGATTGAGTTCTTTGTGGAATTTAATCGAATGTTCGGCAAAAAAGCAATCCGCTGCGGACTGCTTTTTTGCCGAAAAACAGGCTATGCAACGATAGAGGCATAGCCTGTTTTTCGATAGTCTGCGGCGGCGAGTGAAACGCCGCCTTGCATATTGAATTTGTCTTACAAACAGATATCTATTTATGAACAATTTTTCTCATTCCGGATCCACAAAAATCATGCGGAATCAGCCC
>CAZIBK010000246.1:0-1954 GCA_964537125.1 uncultured Oscillospiraceae bacterium | reverse complement strand
TGGGGCTCAAATTCTTGCCTTATTGCGGCAAGCTTTTGGGGAATATGGTTAATATTTCGGCTTACGATACTGTAATAAAATTTGCACTTAGGCTCCGTACCGGAAGGACGAATAGCTATCCACGAGCCGTCCTCTAAGATATACTTTATGACGTTTGACTTCGGGAAGCCCAAAGCAGCCGTTTCCTCGCTCGTGAAGTCGTATATTTTAGATACCTTTTTGCCGTACACCTCGCTCTTGGGATTTTCACGAAGGTCGGACATAATTTTCTGTATCTGAGCAGCTCCGTCGGCGCCCTCTCTTACGACGCTTGTAAGATGATCCTTGAAATAACCGAACTCGGCATATATTTCATTGAGAACGTCGTAAAGAGTCTTCCCGCGGGTTTTATAAAATGCAGCTGCTTCGCAGAGCATAAGGGAGGATTGTACCGCGTCCTTATCGCGTACAAAATCAGCTATAAGATAGCCGTAGCTTTCTTCGTACCCGAATATAAAGGGACGGTGGTCGGTGTTGTGGTGAGTACGAATTTTGTCGCCTATGAACTTAAAGCCGGTAAGCGTCTTTTCCGTTGTTACGCCGTACTTTGCGGCAACTCTGTCGCCGAGGTCGCTTGTTACGACCGTATTAAACATGATGGCGTTTTCGGGAAGAGTACCCTTTTCTTTCCGCTGGCTGAGAATGTATGTGAGCAAAACCGCGCCGCCCTGGTTGCCGGTCATAAGGATATATTCATCGCCCTGCTTTACGGCTACGCCGAGACGGTCGCAATCGGGGTCGGTTGTGATGACAATATCGGCGTCAACCTCTTTTGCCTTTTTGAGGGCAAGTTCAAACGCCTCTTTTGTTTCGGGATTGGGGTTTTTTGTATTTGAAAATTCCGTATCGGGATAACACTGCTCAAGAACGGGAATAACATTGTAGCCCAAATCCGAGAGAACCCTTCTTACGGGGATGTTGCCGGTTCCGTGCTGAGGTGAGTAAACTATTTTAAAATCGGATTTATCAACATCGGGATTTACCTGAACTGTTTTTACAGCCTTATAGTATTCCTCATCCACCTCGCTGCCGATAGTCTGTATAAGGTCGCCCGCCTCTTCGCGGGTGAGGCATTTTACCGAAAGCTCATCGGGAACGGCGTTTACATATTTTATTACAAGATCCGAATAGCGGGGAACGAGCTGACATCCGTGAGAATCGTAGAGCTTATAGCCGTTATACTGCGCGGGATTATGGCTCGCCGTTATTACAACGCCGCCGAAGCACCTTAAATGCCTTACGGCAAAGGAAAGCTCGGGAGTGGGACGAAGACTCTCAAAAATATAAGCCTTTATGCCGTTTGCGGCAAGTACGCCGGCAGTGTTTTCCGCAAATTCAATTGACATTCTGCGGTTGTCATATGCTATTGCAACTCCGCGCTTTACCGCGGCTTCACCGTTTGATTTGATATAATCCGCAAAGCCCTGAGTGGCTTTCCTGACAGTATATATATTTATTCTGTTGGTTCCCGGTCCGATAATGCCGCGAAGACCTGCCGTGCCAAATTCCATTTCCTTGTAGAAAGCTTCCGATATTTCTTCCTCGCTGAGGGAAAGAAGCTCTTTTTTAGTAACCTCGTCGATGTTTTCGGAATTTAACCATCTCTCATAATGCTTATTCACTCGTAGCATCTCCTTTTCAATAAATTATTCTCCGCTTTAAATCGGCGGCATGAAAGCACAATGCCCCAAAGGATGATCCCGCGCCTGTAGGCGGTCGGGCTTTCGATTAAAAGCGGGTACGGTGTGGACATATCCCAAGCCTTGCTTTAACGTTCCGCTGTAAATCAAACAAAATGCCGAAGCTTTTTGCCCGTTTATGCTATAATTGCGAGATTTGTCCAACCCAAGACTGTATTATACAATAAAAGAGTGTAAAAATCAAGAGGTTTTGATATATTAAGAGAAATGCCGTT
>CAZIBK010000245.1:0-2001 GCA_964537125.1 uncultured Oscillospiraceae bacterium | reverse complement strand
TTAATAATTTTAACTCAAATTCTTTCGCGGCGCAACAAAAATTACACAAAAAAATGTGCGCGTTCAAAAACATCTTTAGCTAAATTTGACGAAGTTTTTAACGGTTCTGAAATTTATCATAAAATTTCAGCAAAAAGACTTTTCAAAAAAGCAAAAATAGTGTATAATTTAGCTGATAATACATACGGAAAGGATGTAATATTTATGACGAATAACTCAAAAGTAAACGCATGGCTTGACGAACTCGTTAAGCTTCTTACACCCGCCGAGATTGAATGGATTGACGGCAGCGAAGCGCAGCTTGAAAAGCTCCGCGAAATTGCCGTAGCCTCCGGCGAGCTCATTAAGCTCAATCAGGAAAAGCTTCCCGGCTGCTATCTTCACAGAACGGCTCCCAACGATGTTGCCCGTGTCGAGGACAGAACCTTTATCTGCACAAAGAAAGAGGAAGACGCCGTTCCCATGAACAACTGGATGGATCCCGAGAAGATGTATGCAAAGCTTTACGCTCTCTACGACAAGTCCTATGCCGGCAAGAAAATGTATATTATTCCTTATATGATGGGTCCCTTCGGCTCCCCTTTCTCAAAGATCGGTATAGAGGTTACAGACAGCATCTATGTTGTTCTTAACATGGCTATCATGACAAGAGTCGGCGATAAGGTACTTGCCGAACTCGGCGACGACGGCGATTTTGTAAAGTGTCTCCACGCGTGCAAGGATGTAAATCCTGACGAACGCTACATCGTACAGTTCCCCGAGGATAACACAATCATGAGCGTCAACTCCGCTTACGGCGGCAACGTTCTTCTCGGAAAGAAGTGCTTCGCGCTCAGAATCGGCTCCTACCTCGGCATGAAGGAAGGCTGGATGGCTGAGCATATGCTTATCCTCGGTCTTGAAAATCCTCAGGGTGAAGTAAAATATATCTGCGCCGCGTTCCCCTCCGCTTGCGGCAAGACGAATCTTGCAATGCTCATTCCGCCGGAAGCGTTCCCCGGATATAAGGTATGGACTGTCGGCGACGATATTTCATGGCTCCGCGTTGCTGAGGACGGCAGGCTTTGGGCTGTCAACCCCGAAGCGGGCTTCTTCGGCGTAGCTCCCGGAACAAGCACAAAAACAAATAAGAACGCCCTTATGACAACAATGTCCAACACCATCTTCACAAACGTTGCCCTTAAGGACGACGGCACCGTTTGGTGGGAAGGTCTTGACGGCGATGTTCCCGCGCACTGTATTGACTGGCAGGGCAATGACTGGACTCCCGATATGGGAACAAAGGCCGCTCATCCCAATTCCCGTTTCACGGCTCCGGCAAATCAGTGCCCCTGCATCTCATCCGAATTTGAAGCTGCGGGCGGTGTTCCGATTTCCGCTATCGTATTCGGCGGAAGACGCGCAAAGGCAGCGCCTCTCTGCTACGAATCCTTTGATTGGAATCACGGCGTATTCATCGGCTCTACAATGGCTTCCGAAACAACGGCTGCCGCTGCGGGCGCTGTCGGCGTAGTTCGCCGCGACCCCATGGCTATGAGACCGTTCATCGGCTACAACGTAGGTCAGTACTTCGCTCATTGGCTTGAAATGGGCGATAAGATTGCCAATAAGCCGAAGATTTTCCATGTCAACTGGTTCCGTAAGGACGATGAAGGTCACTTCATGTGGCCCGGCTTCGGCGATAACCTCAGGGTTCTCAACTGGATTCTTGACCGCTGCGACGGCAAGGTAGGCGCTAACAAAACCGCTATCGGCTACCTTCCCAAGCCGGAGGATATTAACGTTGAAGGGCTTGACATTACGCCCGAAACACTTGATTCTCTCCTTTCCATCGACAAGGATATCTGGAAGGGCGAGGTTGAAAGCATCAAAGAGTTCTACGCTTCTCTTGATACTTATAAGACTATTCCTCAGGAGCTCTACAATCAGCTTGCGGCTCTCGAAGAGAGATTGTCTGAATAATATGCTGAAGATAAACGGAGCCGAACCTCGGCTCCGCTT
>CAZIBK010000244.1:0-2013 GCA_964537125.1 uncultured Oscillospiraceae bacterium | reverse complement strand
TACAATAAATGGCGAAAGAGGTGGGAAAATGGCTAAAAAGAAAAAGGTTAACGCCGCGCCGCTTGCGGCGTGTATTATTATACTTGCTTTGATTTTTGCTGCGCCGTATTATTCGGAATTGACGAGGAGAAAATCCAAAAGCGGAACGGATGTTACAGTCACAATAGAGCAGGGAGCGAGCGCACAGGAGATAGCGCAGGTTCTCAAGGAAAACGGGCTTATAAAAAGCGAAAGGATATTCTTGCTCAGAGCAAAAATGTCGGATAACGGGGACAAGATGAATTACGGTACCTTTGTTCTGAATACCGGTATGTGCATACCTGACATAATAGAAACTCTGGCAAATAACGCATATCAAAAGGAAAGCGTTACTTTCACCGTGCCGGAGGGCTACAGCGCGGAGCAGATAGCGGCAAGGGCGGAAAGTCTTTCCCTTTGTACGGCTGAGGAATTTCTGGCGGCGCTCGGCGATGAATATGATTATTCCTTTTTGAAGGACATTCCCGAAGGCGCGGATGTGAAATATAGGCTTCAAGGCTTTTTATTCCCGAAAACATATGAATTTTTTACCGACGCATCGCCTCATGATATGATTGATACCATGCTCTCCCAGTTTGAGAAGGAATATAAAAGCGCGGAGGGCAGTTTAAAGCTGTCGTTCTACGATACTGTAACGCTTGCGTCTCTCGTTGAGCGCGAAGCGCTGCTTGACGAGGAACGCCCCAGAATAGCGGGGGTTTTATATAACCGGCTGGATAAGGGAATGCGCCTTCAGATAGACGCAAGCGTCGTATATGCCGTAACCGACGGCGCATATGACGTAAACCGCGTTTTGTACAGCGATTTGGAGATTGATTCGCCGTATAACACATATAAGGTATCGGGGCTGCCGTCAGGTCCGATATGCAACCCGGGGCTTGCATCGATAAATGCGGCAATAAATCCAGAAAGCCACAATTACTTGTATTACCACACAGATACGCAAAAGAACGACGGAAGCCATATATTTACAGAGACCTATGATGAGCATTTATCCACCATGGAATAAAGGAGAATTCTTTTGTTTGAATATTCTTTGGACAATAAGAGGTATCACACTTTGAATTATCACTTGAAGGCTTTGTTTGGCGAAAGGGTATTCAAAGCCTCGCTTGACGCAGGATTTTCCTGCCCGAACATAGACGGAAGGTGCGGCACGGGCGGATGCACATACTGCCTGTCGGGCTCGGGGGAATTTACATCGAAGGGAAGCATTTCAAGTCAGCTTCAACGCGAAAAGGAACGTATAGAGAAAAAGCATCCCGACGCGAAATTGACAGCATATTTTCAGGCGCATACAAATACATATGCGCCTGTTTGCATACTTAGGCGGCTCTATAACGAGGCATTGGCGTTTGAAGGCGTTGTCGGGCTCAGCATTGCCACAAGACCCGACTGCTTGGGACAAGAGGTGATTGAGCTTCTTGAAGAGATGAACGATAAAACCTATCTGACCGTGGAGCTTGGACTTCAGACCGTACACGACAAAACAGCGCGGAAAATAAACAGAGGCTATGATTTTGGCGTATTTGAGGAAGCCTTTTATGCCCTTAAGGCTAAAGGCATAAGAACCTGCGTACACTTAATAGACGGGCTTATCGGGGAGACGAGGGAGGATATGCTTGAAAGCGCGCGGATTTTAGGTAAAATGCACCCTGATGGCGTAAAGATACATCTTCTTCACATACTTCGCGGAACAGTCTGCGAAAAAGAATACGAGGCGGGAATGATTAAAACCCTCGAAAAAGATGAATATACAGACATCGTTACAGAGCAGCTCAGGTTTTTTCCGAAGGAGTGCGTAATAGAGCGCGTAACGGGCGACGGCGCCGCGGAAAGCCTTATCGCGCCGAAGTGGAGCATGGCGAAAATCGCCGTGCTTGCGGCGATAGATAAAAAAATGGCTGAGAAAAATATTTATCAGGGAGACTTGTCAACCTGAATCGAAATTCGGGACGCGTATAAAGCCAATCT
>CAZIBK010000243.1:0-2021 GCA_964537125.1 uncultured Oscillospiraceae bacterium | reverse complement strand
GTATGCGGCGGCTGATATATTACTCGTACAGCGGATATTTTTCGCAAAGCGCCGCAGCTCTTGCCCTTACTGCCTCTGCGGAATTTTCAAAATCGGCTATGGTGAGATAGATAAGGTCCGCTATCTCCTTCATATCCTCCTCAATCATACCGCGGCTCGTAACGGCGGGCGTACCCACTCTTATACCGCTTGCGATGCTCGGCTTCTGCGGGTCAAAGGGTATGGCGTTCTTGTTTGCCGTAATTCCCACCTCGTCAAGACGATGCTCCGCCTCCTTGCCCGATATATTAAACGGGCGGAGGTCAACAAGCATAAGATGGTTATCCGTACCGCCGGAAACGAGGTCAAAGCCCTTTTCAAGAAGTGCGTCTGCGAGAGCTTTTGCGTTCTTTATTATCTGCCCCTGATATGCTTTAAACTCCGGCGTCAACGCTTCCTTAAAGCATACCGCCTTCGCGGCGATAACGTGCATCAAAGGTCCGCCCTGAGTCCCGGGGAATATCGCCTTGTCTATCATCTTGGCGTGTTCTTCCTTGCAAAGTATAAGACCGCCTCTCGGTCCGCGGAGAGTTTTATGAGTTGTTGTTGTTACAAAATCGGCATAGGGTACAGGGCTCGGATGAAGCCCCGCCGCAACAAGACCGGCAATATGCGCCATATCCACCATAAAATATGCGCCGACTTCCTTTGCGATAGCCGCAAATTTCTCAAAATCAATCGTTCTCGGATATGCGCTCGCGCCTGCCAGTATAAGCTTCGGCTTGCACTCCGAAGCAAGTCTTCTCACTTCATCGTAATCTATAACCTGCTCGTCCTCTGTTACGCCGTAGGAAACGATATTAAAATACTTTCCGCTGATGTTCACGGGGCTTCCGTGAGAAAGGTGACCGCCGTGAGCCAGGCTCATGGAAAGAACTGTGTCGCCCGGCTGCAGGGCAGCAAAGAACACTGCCATATTTGCCTGCGCGCCGCTGTGCGGCTGAACATTTGCGTGCTCCGCTCCGAAAAGCTTCTTAGCTCTTTCAATTGCCAAATTTTCAACTATATCAACATATTCGCATCCGCCGTAATAGCGCTTACCGGGGTAACCCTCCGCATATTTGTTTGTAAGCGGACTTCCCATCGCCTGCATAACGGCTTCACTCACAAAATTTTCGGAAGCAATAAGTTCGATTTTGTTCCTCTGGCGGTTTAATTCAAGCCCTATGGCTTCATAAACCTCATTGTCAACTGCCTGAACCTTATCAAAATTCATGTCTCTGTCTCCTTTGTGAAAATATATATCCTATTATATATTTTTTTTGTTGGATTGGCAAGTCTTTTGTGATAAAATATAAATATAACGAGGTGATCATTATGAAAAATAACAGAGAAGAACGTGCCGCTCTTTTTTCAAAAACTCTTTCGGAAATATATCCCGACGGGCTTTGCTCGTTGGAAAGCGGGAACGCGTTTGAGCTTTTATGCTCCGTACAGCTTTCGGCGCAGTGTACGGACGCTCGGGTAAATACCGTAACGCCCCGCCTTTTCGCCAAATACCCGACCCCCGAGGCATTATCCGAAGCCTCTCTGACCGACGTTGAGGAAATAATAAAGCCCTGCGGCTTCTATCATAATAAGGCAAAAAATCTTATAGCCTGCGCCAAACGCCTTACAGATACATACGGCGGGCAGGTTCCCGACAATATGGACGACCTTCTCTCCCTCGCCGGCGTGGGAAGAAAAACCGCCAACCTCATTTTAGGCGATGTGTTCGGCAAGGGCGGCATGGTGATAGACACTCACGCAAAACGCATCCTAAACCGTATGGGGCTGACAGACAAGCAGGAGCCCGAGCAGATTGAGCATGACACCGAGACCTTAATTCCGAGGGACGAACAGAGCTTTTTCTGTCACCGCCTCGTCCTCTTCGGTCGTGATGTATGTACAGCAAGAAAGGCCCATTGCGATGAATGTCCCGCAAATGAATACTGCCCTAAAAATATCTCGAAAAAACCGTGAGCGTGCCGACTCGGCACGCT
>CAZIBK010000242.1:0-2074 GCA_964537125.1 uncultured Oscillospiraceae bacterium | reverse complement strand
AAAAGTTGACATCTAAGACAAAATATTATAAAATGAGACTATGATATAGTCTCATTTTTTGTGTAGGGAGGGATTTAAATGGAACGGACGAGAAAGCTTTTGTATTTACCGCTGGCGTATCACACGGCGATACTTGTTGCCCTGGCATTTATGGCGGCAATGAAGATAAACGCGGCGTCATACGGGCTTTTGCTGCTGCTTGACCTTTGCGGGGTCATTGTTTCGCCCATGTTTATGGCGCTCATGGCGATATCCCATGCCATACTGCACGACGGCAAGGTGCTTGACTATCTGAAGCAGGGGTGCATATATCTTGCCGTTATCGGGCTTTTGCGAACAGCCCTTTACGCGTGGCAGAGTACGGAGCAGACGTTTTTTGCGGTGATATGCGGTCTTGCGGCGATAGGGATATTCCTTCTTTGGGAGGCTATATTCCATTTCACGAACAAGCTTATGAACAAGCCGCGAAGGAGGAGCGGGAAATCAAAGAGATAGGTATTGCGAAGCGTGTAAAATTTTATTATTAAAATATTTGGAGGCGACGGTATGGAAACGGTTCTCGTTATAGATTTCGGCGGGCAGTATAATCAGCTTATTGCGCGCCGCGTGCGCGAACACAATGTGTACTGCGAGGTTTTGGCATATACAAGGACGATTGATGAAATTAAGGCGAAAAATCCCAAGGGGATTATATTTACGGGCGGTCCCAACAGCGTTTACGCCGAGGGCGCGCCGAGGATATCGAAGGAGGTTTTTGAACTGGGCGTCCCGGTTTTGGGCATATGCTACGGCGCGCAGCTCATGAGCTATCTTCTCGGCGGAACGGTGGCAAGCGCCGAAACGAGGGAATACGGGAAAACAGAGGTTGAAATGGAGGACAGCGTCCTTTTTGACGGGATTGAGAAAAAGGGCGTATGCTGGATGAGTCATACCGATTATGTATCGGCTCCGCCCGAGGGGTTTAAGGTTTCCGCCCGTACAAAAGCCTGCCCCGTTGCGGCATTTGAAAACGCGGACAGAAAGCTCTATGCCGTTCAGTTCCATCCGGAGGTAAATCATACGCCTTTCGGATTTCAGCTTCTCGGGAACTTCCTCTATAAGGTCTGCGGATGCGAGGGTACATGGAGAATGGAGGACTATGCCAAGAAGTACATAGAGGAGGCGAAGGTGAAGTACGCGGGCAAAAGGGTGCTCTGCGCGCTCTCGGGCGGCGTTGATTCGTCCGTTGCGGCGGTGCTGCTGTCTAAGGCTGTCGGCAAGAACCTGACGTGTATTTTTGTGGATCACGGTCTTCTCAGAAAAAACGAGGGCGACGAGGTCGAAGCTGTTTTCACAAAGCAGTTTGATATAAATCTTATCCGCGTGAACGCCGAGGAGCGCTTCCTGACAAAGCTTGCGGGCGTAAAGGAGCCGGAGAAGAAGCGCGCCATCATCGGCGAGGAATTTATCCGCGTTTTTGAGGACGAGGCTAAGAAGATAGGCGAGGTTGACTACCTCGTTCAGGGTACGATTTATCCCGACGTCGTTGAAAGCGGCGACGGAAAGGGCAGCGCGAAGATAAAGAGCCATCATAACGTGGGCGCGCTTCCGGACGTCATAAGCTTTAAGGAGATTGTAGAGCCGCTCCGTATGCTCTTTAAGGACGAGGTGAGAAAGCTCGGCACGGCGCTCGGTATTCCGGATAACCTCGTATGGCGTCAGCCGTTCCCGGGACCCGGTCTTGCGGTGCGCGTTATCGGCGATATCACAAAGTATAAGCTCGATATCCTTCGTGACGCGGACGCTATCTTCCGTGAGGAGATTGCCAACGCAAAGCTTGACCGCAGTATAAATCAGTATTTTGCGGTTATTACCGATATGAGAAGCGTGGGCGTTATGGGCGATGAGAGAACGTATGACTATACAATCGCCCTCCGCGCGGTGGAAACCACCGACTTTATGACCGCCGACTGGTCGAAGATACCCTATGATGTGCTGGAAAAGGTGTCTAACCGTATCGTAAACGAGGTAAAGCACGTCAACAGAATTGTGTACGATATCACGAGTAAGCCCCCCGCAACAATCGAGTGGGAAT
>CAZIBK010000241.1:0-2094 GCA_964537125.1 uncultured Oscillospiraceae bacterium | reverse complement strand
GTGTAAATTATGTTATAGAAAGCACAGACCATTCATTCAAAGGCGGGCGGCATTATAATAAAATGGAGCTAAAGAAGGTGTAGTATGGACGGAGTAACGGAGCTTGCAATAAAGCTGAAAAAGCTTGAAAGCGTTCCCTACTCTCCACTGATAGGGACGATAATATCACTGCCGGAGTTGAAAATCCAACTCGGCAACCGTGCGCAGCTTGACGCGGACGACATACAGGCAACATTCGACATTTACGAAGTAAGAACATACGACGGTTATACCGAATATGTGAATTTAAATAAGCAGGTCGTTATTCTGCCGTGCTATGGGAACAAAGGCAATATTACAAATTTCATTGCAATCGGGGTGATAGCTTGAAAGACACATTTTTATTTAATTTTAAAACATGCGATTTTGTTATGGACAACGGCAATCCCGTCACGGTCACAGGCATTGACGCGCTGAAGGTATGGATTGATAAGATATTGCACACACAGCTTGATAGGTACCGGATATACAACGGCACAAGCTACGGCGCGAATATTGAGGATTTGGTAATCGGCAAGGGCTACGGCGCGGCGTTCACGACGTCCGAATTGAAGCGTGAAATCGAAACGGCATTGTTGCAGAATGATGATATATACAGTGTCAAGAATTTTGAGTTTAGCCGCGACAGCGAAATACTGACCGTTACATTTACGATTGAAACGGCGTACGGAGAGGAGGCGTATACATATGACGGTTGACGAAATACAAGAACATTTGCTTGAATATGTCCCTGATAACTATGACATAAGCAACGGTTCATTCTGGAGCGACCTCCTAAAGCCGGTAGCGGTGCAGATTTATCTGCTGCAAAACAAGATTGCTACGTTGCAGGATAACACATTTGCCATAACGGCAAGCGGCAAATATCTCGACAGGAAGGTAGCGGAGCAGGGCTTGACGCGCAAAATTGCGACATACGCAACAGGAACGCTCCGCATTTACGGCATAAAGGGCGAGGTTGTACTCGCCGGAGCAAAGGCAGCGGCTGAGAATGTGTTATATGCCGTTGACGAGACAGCGACTATACCCGAATGCGGATATATCGATGTTACCGCGACATGCACCACAGCCGGGAATATCGGCAACGTCAAGGCGGGGGAAATAAACCGCTTTCCGGTACTGCTTCGCAATCTAACGGCGGTTGAAAATATTACCGACTTTGAGGGCGGTTATGATGAAGAGTCTGATTTTGATTTGTTAGAGCGATATCTTGAAAAGGTATCGCGTCCTAACGTAAGCGGCAACAAGTACCATTACATAGAATGGACAAAGGAAGTCACGGGCGTTGGTGATGTACAGGTTATTCCGTTATGGGACGGTGCGGGCACGGTCGAGGTCGTAATCACGGACGCGAACGGTATGCCCGCCGATGATGATTTAGTGCAAGCGGTCAAAGACCATATAGACGATAACAAACCTATCGGCGCAGATGTCACGGTGGTAAGTGCGGAAACGCTGACAATCAATATATCGGTTGCAATCGTAACGGACGGCACAGAGGTTGACACGGCAACGGCGAACATTGAGACGGCGATATCGGATTATCTGGGCGACGAGGCATCCGATGACAGATATGTTTCATACGCAAAAATCGGAAGTGCGATATTATCCGCCGAGGGCGTTGATGATTATTCTGATTTAACGGTCAACGGCGGTACGGTCAATATTGATATTGCCGATAATGCTGTTCCTGTTCTGGGGAGCGTGAGTGTAGTATGATTGAGTTATTGCCGTATTATTACCGAAAGTCGCAGTTTGTAAAGGATATTTACGATGTTATCCAAAAGGCGATTGACGGCATTAATACCGATATATCCGCCGAGGATTTACAACTGTTTATAATGACAACCGATGACTTCACGCGTCACGAAAAAGACGTGGGTTTATCTGAAATCACAGCGGATAACGAAACAAAGCGGTCGAGGGTTTTGGCACGGCTTCGGGGCAACAATCTGCTGACAAAGGCGGAACTTGAAAACCTGATACTGGTTTACGACAAAACAGGTTGTAAGATAACCGAGGATTTTAAAAACTATACCGTCACGATTTTATTCA
>CAZIBK010000240.1:0-2108 GCA_964537125.1 uncultured Oscillospiraceae bacterium | reverse complement strand
CCCCTTTTATCAGTCGTCAATAATTTTTATGGCTTCCTTCTGCTCCTTCTGTATATCCTCGTACATTGAGAGCATCGGCTCCACATCAAGATGGCGCATATGCCTGTCAACGTAGTTTTTCGTACACTTGTAAACAAGCGGCGACAATACAAGTACGCCTATAAGGTTCGGCAGCATCATAAGCCCGTTAAACGTATCGGAAAGATCCCACGCAAGGTTTTCGCCCATTACTGCGCCGCCGATTACGGCTATAACGAAAATGATTCTGTACACAATGGTGGATTTTGTGCCGAAAAGGTATTCACACGCCTTTGTGCCGTAGTGGCTCCATCCGAGTACCGTCGAAAACGCGAAGAGAAGCAGCGCGACTGCCACAAACCCCGCTCCGACAGCGCCGAAGGATTTGCCGAAGGCAATGCTCACAAGCGAACCGGTGTCGGCTATTTCACTTACCGTTGCTCCCGTATCGAGATTGAACAGTCCGGAGGAAAGAATGGATATCGCCGTAAGCGTACATACAACTATAGTATCGGCAAAAACCTCAAATATGCCCCACATCCCCTGGCGCACGGGCTCCTTTGTGTTGGAGTTCGAGTGTACCATAACGGATGAACCGAGACCTGCCTCGTTGGAGAATACGCCTCTCTTCATACCCATTTTGACCGCCTGCGCAACGCCCGCGCCGACAACTCCGCCCGCTACGCTCTTCATCGCGAAAGCGCCCTTGAAAATCGACACGAATACCGCGGGGATTGCCGTTACATTCATAAGGCATATTACGACTGTTCCTATAATATAGATAATAACCATTATCGGAACTATCTTCTCTGTAACGGCGGCTATGCGCTTTAATCCGCCCAATACGACAAGCCCTGTCAGAATCATAATGCCTATGCCCGTTACAATCTTGGGAATGGAAAATGCGCTGTACATATTAGTCGCAATGGTGTTGACCTGCGTCATATTGCCTATACCGAAGGACGCAAGAAGGCAGAAGCAGCTGAAAAGCACTGCCAGAACAGCGCCTATGTATTTGCAGCCCCTTTTGGAACCGAGCCCGTTTTTCAGGTAATACATGGCGCCTCCGCTCCACTCGCCCTTATCGTTTTTAATCCTGTAAAGTATGCCCAATACGTTTTCGGAGTAGTTTGTCATCATCCCGAAGAAGGCTATTACCCACATCCAGAAAACAGCTCCGGGACCGCCCGTGGCGATAGCGGAGGCAACGCCCGCGATATTACCCGTGCCGACCGTTGCGGCAAGCGCGGTACACAAGCTCTGAAACTGTGATATGGATTTATCGCTCGTGTGCTTCGTGACGTGCTTGTCCTTGAAAATTGCCCCGATTGTGTTGCGGAACCAATGCCCGATGTGCGAAATCTGGAAAAACTTCGTCAGACACGTCATAAGTACGCCTACAAACGCAAGGAGGATAAGCGCCGGCCAACCCCATACAACATTATTGACCGCACTGTTTACCGTCTCGACTACATGTAAAATTTTGTCTGCCATAAATTGTGTCATCTCCTTTAAATGTTATGAGCCAATGTTACCACAAATTTAATTTTTTGTCAATATAAAAGGCAAATTTACTTTGGCTTTCGCTTGACAAAACAAATACTCCGATATATAATACTATGTAATGTTTAGTTTGAATATTAAGAGGAGTGATTTTCCATGGCAGAACAGGTTTTAATGACTGCCGAGGGCTTACAGCGGCTCAAGGATGAGCTTGACGAAAGAAAAACCGTCAAAAGAAGAGAAATAAAGGACGCTATAAAATTAGCCCGTTCCTTCGGCGACTTGTCCGAAAACAGCGAATACGACGAGGCTAAGGAGTCGCAGGCCGCGAACGAGAGCCGCATTTCCGAAATTGAGGAAACGCTTAAGCATGTGGTGGTTATCGAGGAGTCCTCCGAAAACGACGGCGTTATGATAGGCTCTACCGTCCGCGTGTACGATTTTGAATACGATGAGGAACTGACCTACAAAATTGTCGGCTCCGCCGAGGCGGATCCCGCCAATAACAAAATATCCAATGAATCTCCCGTGGGCGCGGCGCTTCTCGGTCACAAGGTCGGCGAAAAGGTCGTGGCGGCAGCTCCCCA
>CAZIBK010000239.1:0-2126 GCA_964537125.1 uncultured Oscillospiraceae bacterium | reverse complement strand
CTCTCGCGCTTTCGCTTACGAAATGCCTTTATAAAGGCATTTCTACCCGATTAGAAGTGTCAAAATCCACGCACATGTCGCGGATTTTGACGGATTTTATTTTAAAATACTTCAAATTTAAGGTTTTTCGACAGTCTGCGGCGGCATTGCCGCCGTTGGTTCATTGTGCTTTGCACAAATGAAAACGACTCCCGCTGAAATTCCGAACCGGGACCCGCCGCCTACAGAGGCGGGGGACATCTGCGCTTAGGTTATATTAAATTTTTATCAAAATTGGAGGTATTAACTTGCCCTTATTCAAAGCTGAGCCCCGCGGCAAATTTGCGCGTCTTTCGGAAGCGGCGCTTAAAAACGGCAGCGCCTTCTCCGAAAACCGCAGCCGCGCGCTTGCCTATCTGAAACTACTCGATTGCGACCGTATGCTTTACAATTTCCGCAAAGCCTTCGGCGCGGATACCTCCGCCGAACCTCTCGGCGGCTGGGAGGAGCCCTCGGGGCTTCTCCGAGGTCACAGCACGGGGCATTTTCTCTCCGCGCTTGCCCTTGCATACAGCGCAACCGGAGATATCGTATATAAATCCAAGATAGACTATATGGTTTCCTCCCTCCTGTCACTCCAGCAGCTGTCAAAGGGAAAGGCGTCCGAATTTGTAACTCTCGCGTCCCCCGGCGACGCGGGCGAGGACAAGTGGAGCCGCGACCCTTCCGTCTGGGGCGAAGGGTATCTCGGCGCATATCCGCCCGACCAGTTCGCGCTTCTTGAAAAATTTACAAAATACAATGAAATTTGGGCGCCCTATTATACCCTTCATAAGATACTCGCCGGTCTTCTCGACTGCTATGACCGCGCCGGAAACAGCGGCGCGCTCAAATGCGCGGCGGGAATAGGCAATTGGATTTACGACCGCCTCTCCCCTCTTTCGGAGGAGCATCGCAAAAAAATGTGGAGTATGTACATAGCGGGCGAATTTGGCGGCATGAACGAAGCTCTCACCCGTCTTTACAATATAACGGGCGACGAAAAGTATCTTCATACGGCGCAAATGTTTGACAACGAAAACATCTTTCCCGGTCTTTCCGAAGGCAAGGACGTGATACAAAACCTCCATGCCAACCAGCACATTCCCCAGGTTCTCGGAGCTATAGAGGAATATAAGGCGACGGGGAACGATTTTTATCGTTCGGTGGGCGTAAATTTCTTCGATATAGTTACAAAAAATCATATGTACTCAATCGGCGGCGTCGGAAGGGAGGAGCGCTTCCGCGATGCGGGGCTTCTTGCCGCAAACATAAAGGGAGCTTCAAACTGCGAAACCTGCGCCGCGTATAATCTTCTCAAAACCGCCCGTGCGCTCTATGCCCTTGACCCCGAAAACGTATCGTATATGGACTACTATGAGCGCGCTCTTATAAACCAGATACTCGCCTCCCAGACTCCGTTTGTTACAAATACGGTTCATAACGGCGTGACGTATATGCTCCCCATAGGACCCGGAGAAAAGAAGGAATATTCCGACGACTATCACAGCTTTACCTGCTGCCACGGCACCGGCATGGAAAACCACGTCAAATATCAGGACGCCTCCTTCTTTGAAAGGGATGACGGCGCAATAATTGTATCGCAATACATTCCTGCGGTATACGATAAAGGCGTGCGTATCGACATTTCAATTCCCTTCCCCTTCGGCAGCGGAAAAATCACCGTTTCGGGCGCGGAGGATCGCGAGGTTCTTTTCCGTATCCCCGCTTGGACGGAAAACCCTTTTTCCTTCTGCGGAGCGCCCCTCAAATCAAAGCGCCGCTTTGCCATCCTTTCCCATGAGGGCGGCAAAACCGAAACCGTAGACGTGAATTTCAAATACTCGGTGCGCTTTGAATATACGCCCGATGAAATAAACGGCAAAAGGCTTGCCTCCGTTCTCTACGGACCCTTTGTAATGGTTGCCGAAAGCGATGAGAAAGACTTCCTCACCATAGATAAAAATCTTATTCCCTCGGAGGATGAAATAAAGCTTACAGGGTCGTCCCTGACCTTCATCCCCATGTACCGAATGCACGGGAAAGCCTACCACACCTACTTTTACATAAAATAAAAAATGGCTGCCTCACAAAAAATGAGGCAGCCA
>CAZIBK010000238.1:0-2184 GCA_964537125.1 uncultured Oscillospiraceae bacterium | reverse complement strand
ACGGTTATTCTCATAGTAATATAGCACGCCAAGCCGCCTATTATATTGGAAATAGGTTCTGCCAGAAATACACCGTTCACTCCGAATCCGATCGCAGGGAGTATAAGTGTCAAAGGCACGACAATAATTGCTTTTCTGAGTAAAGAAAAGAATATGGCATGACCGGCGTCGCCCAAGGACTGAAAGACTGACTGACCCGCAAACTGAAAAGACATAAATACAAAACCGAAGAAGTATATTCTTAAAGCATTTATCCCCTCGGCCGTCAATGCGGCGTCATCCAAAAATATACAAAACCAAAATTTGGGAAACATGACCACCGCAAGCCATGCCGCCGCAGTATAAGCAATACCTATCAGCGTACTAAACCTGATTCCTGCTTTCACACGGTCATTCCGTTTTGCTCCGTAATTAAAGCTGAGCACCGGCTGCGCGCCGCTTATGATGCCGTTGACCGGCAGTGAAAAAATTTCCCGCACAGAATTGAGCACAGTCATAATGCCTACATACATATCGCCGCCATAGCTTTGCAGGGTAGAATTGCAAGCAACCTGAACGACACAGTTTGTCCCCTGCATTATAAAATTTGACGCGCCAAGCCTGATAATACCTTTTATAATTTCCTTATCAAGGCGGAGGCTTTTTCTTTTCAGGCGTATCAGCGCGCGTTTTCCGGTAAGAAACCGCAATACCCACACCGCTGAAATCGCCTGTGCGATGACTGTCGCGAGGGCTGCTCCCTTAACGCCCATATTCAATCCGAAAATGAAAACAGGGTCAAGGATTATATTTGTGACCGCTCCAAACACAGTGGTGAGCATACCGATTTTCGGAAATCCCTGCGCGTTTATGTAACCGTTCAGACCTGTGGAGAGCATTGAGAATACTGTGCCTATTAAATATATCCGCAGGTATTCCGCCGCAAACACATAGGACGCTTCGCCGGCGCCGAACAAAAACAGTATCGGTCTGCAAAAAATATAGCATACGACGGTCAAAGCAACCGAGCTTATCAAGAGCAAAACAAAGGAATTAGCGAGTATCTTCTCGCCGTTTTCTTCATTCTTGCCGCCTCTGGCTATGGAAAACAGAGGAACGCCGCCCGCTCCGAACAGCGCGGTACATGCCATAATCAGCGTTGTGATTGGGAACGTCAAGCCGATTCCGGTAAGGGTCAGGCTGCTTCCGTCGCCCATATGCCCAAGATATATCCTGTCTACAACGTTATAAAGAAGCTGCACCAATTGCGCCAGCGTCAACGGAGCTGCCTGAGCTATAACCCATTTCCATACCGGCCCTTTTGAGAAGTCATTCTGCGGCTTATCATTTACTGTTTCCATATCCGTATCACCCCAAGAACCTCTGATTTATAGTTTTGCACACTTGAAATCCCCGTTATACTTTTCGGCTGCCGCGCCGAATTACCGCGTACCCGCCGCATGAGCCGCGCTCTTTATTTTGAACGTTTAAAATTCAACATATACCGCGCCGCATACGGGCTGCAGGGCGGAGATATAAAGGGCGATGAGCTTACAGCTTGCACCGGCAGAGGAGACGGTTTGACCTTTTTCGGAAATCGCGACCGACTTAACGAGCGCACCGTCTGAGTCGTAAAAGGCGGCTATCAGAACCGAGCCTTCGGGAAGGTTGCGAAATTCGGCAGAAAGGGACGCAACGCCCTCCGAAACGGAAACCTCCGCCGCATTTATGAAAGGCGTAAATGCGATAAGTCCGTGTTCCGCAAATGACGATGCGAGGAAGGAAAAGACCTCGGCAGGCTCGCCCGTAAGCCCGTCCGTAACGACTTCGGGGTACGCAAGCGCAAATGCGTTGCGGACGGAAATGTTTTGCCGAAGCGATGAGGCGTAAAGGACGGCGTCCATTGAAGCGGAATCAAAATCGTCACAGTCAAGCTCGGATTCGTTTTCCTTAAGATAGTCGTATACCGAATCGACAAAGGCGAGAAGGTCGGCGTCGTTCACTTTTACAAATTGTGATTTGATTTTTGTGAAAAAGGCGGGGTATAATACAAGCGCTTCGTTATAGGCATCCTCGACGGTATAGTTCTCCGCCGCGCCGGGGAGGGCGGAGACGAGGACAAAAAGACATATCAAAGCGGATAAAAGTTTTTTCAATAAAAATCGCTCCTTATATGCAATATGAGAGATGCGGCGCATCTCTCAT
>CAZIBK010000237.1:0-2216 GCA_964537125.1 uncultured Oscillospiraceae bacterium | reverse complement strand
GCTCCGATTTGCTCAATCGTTAAATCCGTAACAGAATTTTCGGGATTTACGATTATAGCTATGCCGTCTATCGCGACAACCGTGCCGTCAAGCTTTTCCGCCTCATCGTCCTTCAAATCACGGCTTGAAAGCCCTATGTCGCACCTTCCCTCGGATACCGCCTGTATACCCGAGCCGGAGCCGGTTGGGTTGTAGGTAACCTTGGTGTTCGCGTTCTCCGCCATATACGCTTCGCCAAGATAGCCTATGACCTTTTCCATTGACGTCGAGCCGTCCGTTGAAACCGTCCGCGCTGACGCGGTATCGGCGTTTGCCGCTTCGTCCCGCGATGTTGTGTTTGACGCGCCGCTTCCGCAGCCCGTCATAACCGCCGCGGCTAAAATCGCCGCCGTAAATACTCCTATGATTTTCTTCATTTTAATTTTCCTCCTAAAAACTCGTATCGCGCTTTCGCACAATACAAGTATAACTCGCCCAATGTAAATTCCGCTACCGCAAAAGTGTAAATTGTATGTAATGTCTCCTCAAAAAGCCATCAATGCCCGCAGTATAGACAAAAGAGAGGGAAAGCGGTTATAATAAAAGCGCAGGGAAAAAGGCGGAAAACGATATCGATAACAGCAATGAACATTGACCGCCCGACGGCTTTGTTTCCGCGCCATATTTTATTTTTCCTGTCCCGGAATCCGAATTGCGCCGGGCAGAGATGCTTAGGAGACACTACTTACGGGGTTTCCTTCTGTTTGGCATCGAAAATAAAGCACTCTATAGGAGTATTCAGGGAGTCGATTTTCTCAGAAAGAGTCCGCTCGTCATAATACATCAAAAATAGGTTTTTACAATTTTTTATGCATAAATATTATAGCACATCCGAAAATAAAATGCTATACTTAAATTTGTAAATTGAATATTCTTTGGGAAATAATTTGAAAAAGCAGTGAGCGTTATGTAAGCTCGGGTTACAGCAATTTTGATGTATTTTTAATAGGAGGAAGATTATGGATAACTTTAATTTTTACAGTCCCACAGAATTTATTTTCGGCAGGGGACGGGAGACCGAAACAGGAAAATACGTAAAAAAATACGGCGGAAGCAGAGTTCTTATTCATTACGGTTCGGGTTCTGCGGTAAGGTCGGGACTTCTGGATAAGGTAAAGCGTTCCCTTGAAAGCGAGGGATTATATTATACCGAGCTTGGCGGCGTAAAGCCCAACCCGAGGGATACTCTTATTTATGAGGGAATAAAGCTTTGCCGTGAAGAAAAAATTGATTTTATTCTTTCGGTGGGCGGCGGCTCGTGCATAGACTCCGCGAAAGGAATTGCGGCGGGTACTCTTTATGACGGCGATTTTTGGGATTTCTACTGCGGAAAAGCCGAAATAAAGTCTGCTCTGCCCGTCGGAACGGTTCTTACAATTGCGGCGGCAGGCAGCGAGGGATCGGGAGGTTCTGTCGTTACACAGGAAAGCACGGGTCTGAAAAGAAGCGCCGGTTCGGATATGCTTCGTCCGAGATTTTCCGTTCTCGACCCGGAGCTTACCTGCTCGCTTCCCGCATATCAGACTGCCTGCGGCGCCGCCGATATTATGGCGCACGTGTTTGAAAGATACTTTACCAATACGTCGGAAGTTGAGATCACCGACAGGCTCTGCGAGGCGGTGCTTCTGACGATGATAAAGGAGACTCCGAGAGCAATTGCCGACCCGAATAACTACGAAGCAAGAGCCAATATAATGTGGGCAGGAACAGTCGCCCATAATGATATTGTGGGAGTAGGCAGAAGTCAGGACTGGAACAGCCACGCAATAGAGCATGAGCTTTCGGGACTTTATGACTGCGCTCACGGAGCGGGTCTTGCGGTAATAATGCCCGCGTGGATGGAGTTTGTTATGCGCCATAACATAATGCGTTTTGCGCAAATGGCAGTACGGATATGGGGCTGTGAAATGAATTTTGAAGCTCCCGAATCAACGGCGGTGGCAGGAATAAAAGCTTTCCGTAGATTTCTTAACAGTATCGGTCTGCCGATAAATCTTGCGGAACTTGGAGCAGAGGAGGATGATATTCCCGTACTTGTGAAAAATCAGGGTATCGGCAGCGGCAGAACAGGCGGATTTGTTTCGCTTTCCGAGGAGGATATCGCCAAAATATACAGCATTGCGGCTAAAGCCGAGGTATGAAAATGTGATTTCCTTAGTCTGTATTTTCGAGAAAGG
>CAZIBK010000236.1:0-2245 GCA_964537125.1 uncultured Oscillospiraceae bacterium | reverse complement strand
AATTAGTTTTAAGGAGTAAATATAATAAAATAAGACCTTTTTATCGGACAGGCATATTGTTATTATATAGGTGTGAGGATGATCCGAAAGCGAATGAGGGGAAAATGAATGAAGTACATAGCGCACAAAACGGAGGACGGAAAAGAGCAGACGTTATATGAGCATCTCAGAGGCACTGCCGAATTATGCAGAGAAAACGCAATAGATGAATTTAAGGATTATGCCGAGCTGTGCGGCTTGATGCACGATATAGGCAAATACACATTATCCTTTCAGAAGCGCATAAACGGCTCGGCGCTGCGTGTTGAACATGCGCGCTGCGGCGCTATGGAGCTTGAAAAGCAGGGCAAAAATTTATATATTCCCATGCTTGAATATTGTATAGCCGGTCATCATTCGGGCTTGCCGGACGGAGGGACAAGGATAGACGAGGCGGACATGCCCACCCTCAGAGGGCTGCTGAAAAGAGAGACGGAGGATTATTCGGCATACAAAAATGAACTTACGGTTAAATATCCGAAGGACGGCTTGGCAAGCCTCCTCAAAGACAGCGAAAATGACAGAGCGGGACTTATAGAGCTGTACGCTTTTTTTACAAGATATTTGTATTCATGCTTGACCGACGCTGATTTTATTGATACAGAGCGGTTTTTCGCTCCCGACAGGGAAAGAGGCGTTCGGGGAGATTTCAAAAGGGCTTACGAGCTTGTGTGCGAAAAGACAAATTCATTTAAAGCCGAAACGAAGCTGCAGCAGGCGAGAGGCAGACTGCAGAGGCAGGTGTACGACAGTACGGAGAAAAAGGCGGAGGTTTATATTATCGATATGCCGACAGGAAGCGGAAAGACCTTGTGCAGCATACGGGCGGCGCTGAAAAAGGCGACAGATGAAAATAAAAAGCGAATAATATATGTGATACCCTACACAAGTATAATCGAGCAGACGGCGGAAATTTTTGAAAATATATTCGGAGATGTGCTGCCCGTTGTTCAGCATCATTCAAATTTTGATTTTGAGGAGGCGGACGAGGAGGCAAGTACCGGAGAAAAATTGAAGCGTGCATGTGAAAACTGGGACGCGGATCTGATTGTGACAACAAACGTCAGGTTTTTCGAGTCGTTATATCACTATAGGAGCAGTCAGCTCAGAAAAATGCACAATCTGGCGGACAGCGTTATAGTTTTTGACGAGATACATATGCTGCCGGATGAATATATCCAACCGTGTCTGCGCGCTATAGGCTATATAACAAAATATCTTCACGGCATTGTGCTGCTTATGTCGGCGACAATGCCCGATTACGGTATGTTCATACAAAGGTATATGCCTGAAAATACGGTAATTGACGCGGTAAAGGACAAGGATTTATACGGAGCGTTTGAAAAGCGCCGCTACGAGTATGTCGGAGAGACGTCTCTTGAGGCGGCAGCCGAGAGGGCGGATCGCTTCCAAAGCGCATTGATAATTGTGAATAAGCGAAAAACGGCAAGGAAGCTTTACGAGGTGTGCTGCGGTATGTGCGGAGGGAATATATATCATCTGTCCACATATATGACGCCCGTACACCGCTCAAGGGTGATAGCAAAAATAAAGGACGGGCTGAAAAACGGCGTAAAGACGGTTGTGGTATCCACCTCATTGGTGGAGGCAGGAGTTGATTTCGATTTTGAAGCGGTTTTTCGGGAAAATGCGGGACTTGACAACATTATTCAGTCGGGAGGCAGATGCAACAGAGAGGGCAAAAGAAAAGAGGGAAATGTATATGTCTTTGAGACCGATGTCGGTCGGGGAGAAATTCAGATGAAGGCAAACATTACGAGAAGCTTGTTCGGAGAATTTGAAAATATAGCCTCAGCGGAGTGTATAAAGGAATATTACAAAAGGCTGTTTGCCGTAAAGGGAGAAGAAATTGAAAGAAACAGCATCGTATCTTTAATGGGCGGTTCGTTGGATTTTTACGGGATACCGTTCAGAAAATATGCGGAGAGCTTTAATTTCATTGACAGCCGGACAATTGGTATCATTATTCCGGAAGACGAAAACAGAGAGCTTATCGAAAAATTAAAAAGCGGAGCAATATCCGTTAAAAGGAGGCTTCAGAGGTATAGCGCGTCAATATATTTTTACGAGCTCGAGAGGATGATAAAGGAAGGACTTGCGGAGGAGTGCGGCGGAGCGTATGTGCTGACAAACGGCGATTACTACGATGATACGCTCGGCTTGAACTTGGAGAAGGAGAATAATT
>CAZIBK010000235.1:0-2268 GCA_964537125.1 uncultured Oscillospiraceae bacterium | reverse complement strand
CTCCTTTATCTTTTAATCTGTGAGCAGGTCTGTAAGCCGAGTTCTGTCTTGAACGGTCATCTATCTACGCCGTACATTTCTGCACGGCTCCAGCCATCTTTCGGATATGGGTCGGACCAACCTGCCTTTCGGCATCCTTTCGATGTTGCACCGAGTGGGGTTTACAGAGCCTTCGGGATCTCCCCCGAAGCGGTGGTCTCTTACACCGCCTTTCCACCCTTACCGCATAACGCGGCGGTTTATTTCTGTTGCACTTTCCCTGAAGTCGCCTCCGCCGGGAGTTACCCGGCACCCTGTCCTGTGGAGCTCGGACTTTCCTCATTGACGGATTTCTCCGCCCCCGCGACCGTCCGACCTGCTCAAACGCTATAATACACCAATTTTGCGCCCTTTGTCAAGAGATATACTTTTATCTTACCATCTCGTCCTGCTTGCCTGTCGCATTGTGAGACTTTATAATGCTTTCTATCTCGTCAAGGCTGGACGCCGACATATCGCCGGGCACCGTGTTCTTAACCGCCGAAAGCGCATTGCCGAACGCCATAGCGCGCTCAATGTTATCCTCGGCAAGTATTCCGTAAAGCACGCCCGCAACATACGCGTCGCCGGAGCCTATGCGGTCGATAACCTCTATGTTCATATAATGCGGTTCCTCGTAGAACTTTCCGTCATAGTATATTCTCGAACCGAAATTATGTCTTGTCGGGCTTACAACATCGCGGCGGGTGGTTGCCACTATCTTGCAGCCGTATTCATCGGCATAGCTCTTCATTATTTCGTCAAGGGTTCCCGTCTTCTGCATCATTCTGCGGGAGGTTTCCTCCGATACGAAAAGAATGTCCACCATGGGCATAATTCTCATTATTACTTCTCTCGCTTCCTCCTCGCTCCAAAGCGCAGCGCGGTAGTTTACGTCAAAGCTGATTGCAACGCCGTGCGCCTTCATCAGCTTTATCATCGAAAGCGCGGTCTCACGGAGGTTTATATCCAGCGCAAGAGATATTGAGCTTATATGGAAAATCCTCGTCTTATCGAAAATATCGTCCGGTATCTCCGAAAGCTTCAACGAGCATACCGAAGCATTCGCTCTGTCGTATACAACGGCGGACTTTCTCGGATAAACGCCGCTTTCGTAGTAATAGATACCAAGTCTCTTTTTGTCGGAATAATCCCATATAACATAGTCATCGCTGACATTTCCGTAACGTATGCGGCGCGCAATAAAATGCCCCATCTTGTTTTTCGGAAGCTTTGTCACCACTGCCGAACGAATGCCGAGCATAGCGGCGCCCGACGCAACGTTCAGCTCGCTGCCGCCCGCGTTCTTCTCAAACGTCTCGCTTTGCGATATCTTCTCCTTGTTCGGAGGCGATAATCTGAGCATAACCTCGCCAAAGCTTATCAGGTCAAATTCCGCGTTGTCCTTAATGAAATCCATAATCCTCTTCCTTTCATTTTCCTTTATTATTTTATATTTTTAAAATATAATTGTATTCATAGGGTTCGTATTTGCCTCCGACATTATGACCTCCGCTTCTCCGTTCAGCTTTTCGTCAAGCCTTTTCTTCAGAAGCTCCATCGCAATCTTTTCACTGTCGTAATGGCTCAGTTCGATAAAGCCTATCCCCATATCGCGCAGCGCATATATGTCGTGATGCCCCAAATCGCCCGAAATGTAGAAATCCGCTTTTCCGTCAAGCAGCGGCACAAGGCTCTTTCCTCCGCCGGTGCAAAGCGCCCCGCGGAAGAGCAATCTGTCCCCCTCCATGCTCGTCCTTATACAGCTTAACCCGAACACATCTTTAAGCCCTTCGCAAAACTCGCTTACGCTTTTTCCGCCCGCGTTAAACAGCCTGCCCTCGTTTCCCTCTATTGCTCCGTCGGCGGCATAGCCTGCTTTTTCAAGAAAGAAGTCGTTTAAGCCTCCGTCGGCAAAATCAAGGTTTGTGTGCGCCGCAAAAATCGCGATCCCGTTTTCGGCAGCGTCAAGGAGCATCCGCCCCTCTTCCGTTTCGTCCGTAATCCTCTTAGTCCCCGAAAAAAGTATCGGATGGTGGCAGATTATCATCTCCGCGCCCTTTTCTGCCGCTTCCCGTACCACCGCGCCCGTACAGTCAAGCGCAGTAATCACTCGCTTTACCTCGCCGTTCCTCCGTCCGAGCAAAAGACCGACATTGTCAAAATCCATCGCGCCGTCCTTCGGGGCAATCTCTTCCATCGCGTCCGTTATTCTGCCGATATTCATTTCCTCACCCCTTATGCCCTGTA
>CAZIBK010000234.1:0-2294 GCA_964537125.1 uncultured Oscillospiraceae bacterium | reverse complement strand
GAAATTTTGCGGCGGAAGCGCGGCGGGAATGCCATTGCTTCTTGACAGCGCGGCGGGTTTGGTGTAAAATAAATGAAAAACTTGATTAAAATCACGCACAGTGAAGGGATTTGACCTTATATGATTAAAGCTGATGTTGCGATAATAGGCTGCGGCGTTTCGGGGTTATACTGCGCTTTGAATTTACCGAAGGACATGAACATAGTTATTTTTACAAAGGACGACGCGGAGAGGTGCGATTCGTTCTTGGCTCAGGGCGGCATATGTATGCTGAAGGATGACGCTGACTACGACAGCTATTTTGAGGACACTATGCGCGCAGGTCACTACGAAAACGACAGGGAAAGCGTTGATATAATGATTCGTTCCTCGCAGGAGACGATAAAGGATCTTGTAGGTTACGGAGTTGAGTTTGAGCGGGACGAAAACGGGAATTTCCGTTTTACAAAGGAGGGCGCACACTCAACGGAGCGCATCCTTTTTCATCAGGATATAACGGGAAAGGAAATTACATCAAAGCTTCTCGCCGCCGTGAAAAAGCTTGACAATGTGACGCTTATCGAAAGGTTCACAATGATAGATATAATAGAGAAGGACAGCATCTGCCGCGGAATAGTGGGCATTGACAGAGACGGAAACAGAGTGGGCGTGGAGGCAAAGTGTACCGTGCTTGCGACCGGCGGCATAGGCGGGCTTTACCATAATTCCACGAACTATCGCCATCTTACGGGGGACGCCCTTGCGGTTTCAATCAAGCATGGGGTGGAGCTTTTAAATGTGGATTACATACAGATACACCCGACGACCTTTTATTCGGAAAAGCACGGAAGAAGGTTTTTGATTTCGGAGTCAGCCCGCGGAGAGGGGGCGCTTCTTTACAACAACAAAATGGAGCGCTTTGTTGACGAGCTTCTCCCGCGTGATGTTGTAACAAAGGCTATATACGCGGAGCTGGAGAAGGAGGGCAAGACGCATGTATGGCTCGACATGCGCCCGATAGGCGAGAAGACAATAATGGAGCATTTCCCGAACATTTATAAAAAATGCCTTGAACACGGCTATGACGTGACGAAGGAGTGCATCCCCGTGAGACCGGCGCAGCACTATTTTATGGGCGGGATAAAGGTAGACAAGAGCTCTAAGACGAGTATGGACGCGCTCTATGCGGTGGGCGAAACGGCGTGCAACGGAGTACACGGAGCAAACCGCCTTGCCTCAAATTCGCTTCTTGAATCGCTGGTATTCGCTAAGAGAGCCGCAAAGGAGATAGCCGAAACCTTTGACGCCTTAAAGAGCAGGGAAAGCGGCATAGACTTCGACGCGGCTGCGCAAAGCGAAAAATACGCGGATATCGAGGCGTTAAAGGAAGAGTATAAGAGAATTGTCCTTGAGGAGATAGAAAAGGAGAGAGCAAAACGTGAATGATATTACGATGAAGCTTGTGTGCGACGATCTTATTTTGGCGGCGCTCAAGGAGGATATAACAAGCGAGGATATTTCAACTCAGGCTGTTATGCCGAATTACTGTCTCGGAGAGGTGCAGCTTATATGCAAGGAGGACGGCGTTATAGCGGGGCTTGACGTGTTTAAGCGGGTGTTTGAGCTTTTAGACGAAAAAACCGTGACAGAGCTTTATGTCTGCGACGGCGACGAGGTAAAGAACAAGCAGCTTCTCGCAACCGTTACGGGCGATATAAGAGTGCTGCTTTCGGGGGAGAGAACGGCGCTCAATTACCTTCAGCGAATGAGCGGTACAGCAACATATACAAGAAGGGTTGCAAAGCTTTTGGAGGGAACGGGGACGAAGCTTCTCGATACGAGAAAGACTACGCCGAATATGAGGGTATTTGAAAAATACGCGGTAAAGGTAGGAGGCGGAAACAACCACCGTTACAACCTTTCCGACGGCGTGCTTTTAAAGGACAACCATATAGGCGCGGCGGGCGGAGTGGCAAACGCTGTGAGAATGGCAAAGGAATACGCTCCGTTTGTCCGTAAAATCGAAGTAGAGGTTGAAAGCCTTGAAATGGTAAAGGAAGCGGTTGAAGCCGGAGCGGATATAATAATGCTCGACAATATGACGCATGATGAAATGAAGAAAGCGGTGGAGATTATTGCCGGACGGGCGCAGACGGAGTGCTCGGGCAATGTGACTGCCGAAAGCATAAAGGAAATAACCGATATAGGTGTGGACTTTGTGTCGAGCGGCGCGCTGACACATTCTTCGCCGATACTTGATGTGTCGCTGAAAAACCTGCACCCGATTGAAAAGTAAATACGCGGTGTTTGAGACG
>CAZIBK010000233.1:0-2339 GCA_964537125.1 uncultured Oscillospiraceae bacterium | reverse complement strand
CTTAACTTTTGTATGAGGTGATTATATTGTATATTACGGGTATCGGAACGATAGTAAACGTCATAGCCGTTGCCGCGGGCTGCACTGTCGGTCTTCTGTTTAAAAAGCTTGTAACCGAAAGGATGCAAAACGCGCTCACAAGCGCCCTCGCCCTCGCGACCTTTGCCGTAGGGCTTACGGGCGTTATGTCAAACGGCGTCACAATAGCCTCGGGCGCCCTTTCAAGCCAATATACCCTTCTCATGATAATTTCCATGGTAATAGGCACCGCAATCGGCACGGCGATTGATATAGAAAAGCGGCTTGACAGCTTCGGCGAATTTTGTCAGAGGAAGCTCTCCGGAGGCAACGAAAACTCCACCTTCGCCCAGGGCTTTGTCACAGCGTCCCTCGTTTTCTGCGTGGGCAGTATGTCGATAATGGGGGCTCTCAATGACGGCATAAGCCACAACCCCGACATTCTTTTTGCCAAAAGCGCCCTCGACGGCATAATATCTATCGTGTTTGCCTCTACTTTGGGAGCGGGTACTTTTCTTTCCATTGCCACACTCATTGTTTATCAGGGCGCGATAACCCTATGCGCCTCTCTTGTAGCGCCCTACCTCACCGATGAGGTAGTTATGCAGATGTCCTTTATAGGCAATCTTCTCATCATGGGCATAGGTCTCAATTTTGTCTACAAGCCGAAGTTCAAGGTCGGAAATATGCTCCCTGCCGTTTTTGTTCCGTTTGTACTTTATATTATACGTTCTATACTTTCGTTTTAGAATCCGCTCTTTTTCGCACAAAAGGCATATCATATATTCAAATTCAGGAGATGATTTAATTGTTTAACCGTTCTGCCGGCGTTCTGGCGCACATATCATCAATTCCGGGCAAATACGGCATAGGCACCTTCGGGCGCGAGGCAAGGCAGTTTGCCGCCTTTCTCCGCACTATGGACATACGAGTGTGGCAGGTTCTGCCCCTCTGTCCCACCGACGGCTATAACTCACCCTATGCGGGGTGCAGCGCCTTTGCCGGCAATCCTTACTTTATTGACCCGGAAATTCTGTTTGAGGAAAAGCTTCTCACCGAGAGCGAGCTTGCGGAGTGCATTGCTCCTCAGCCCTACAGCACGGACTTTGCTTTTTTAAGGAAAACCCGTCTTCCCGTATTCAAAAAAGCGTTCGCCCGCTTTATAAAGGACAATATGCCCGTTCTCGAGAAATTTCTCGCCGAAAACCCTCGTCTTGACGACTACGCCCTGTTTTCAGCCCTTAAAGAGGCGAACAATCAGGCGCCCTGGTGGGAGTGGGAGGATGGCTTAAAGCTTCGCGACGTCGATGCTGTCGAAAAAGCCAAGGAAGACTATTCCGACAGCTACTTATTTGCCCTTTTCCTTCAGTACGAATTTCATAAGCAATACTCCGCTCTCAGGGAGTATGTCAACTCTATCGGCGTGTCAATCATAGGCGATATGCCAATCTACCTCGCCCATGACAGCGCCGATGTATGGGCAAACCGCAGCCTCTTCTCGCTGGATAAGGAAACCTGCGCCCTCCGCTCCTGCGCGGGCGTTCCGCCGGATTATTTTTCCTCCGAGGGACAGCTTTGGGGCAACCCCCTCTACGACTGGGACGAAATGAAAAAGGACGGCTATAAGTGGTGGATAGAGCGCGCCGAGTACGCGTTCACACTCTACGACGCCGTGCGGATAGACCACTTCCGCGCCTTTTCCGCCTACTGGTCGGTTCCCTACGGCGAAAAGGCGACCTGCGGCGAATGGATAAAGGGTCCCGGGATGGACTTTTTCAACGCCCTTTCAAAGGCGCATCCCAATCCGCCGATAATTGCCGAGGATCTCGGCGATATAGACGATGATGTCAGAAGGCTTGTGAAGGAGTCCGGCTTTCCCGGCATGGGCGTTATGCAGTTTGCCTTTTTGTCAGACGGCGATAACACCCATATGCCCTATAATTATTCCTCCTCCACCGTTGCCTATACCGGCACTCACGACAACAATACTATTCTCGGCTGGCTGTGGGATGCGGACGACGCCTCCAGACGAAGGATAACTACATACTGCGGCTTTGAGGGCGACTGGGGGAAGGGCGGTCCCGACGCCCCCTGTATCAAGGCAATAATAAGAACTCTCTTTGAAAGCTCGGCGAAAATCGCAATAGTTCCCGTTCAGGATCTCTGCGGCTTCGGAGCCGATACGAGGATGAATGTCCCCGGCAGAGCCGACGGCAACTGGGCGTTCCGTGTTACCGCCGAAAGCCTCGCGCAAATAGATATAGAATTTTTCCGCACAATGGTAAACATCTATAACAGAAATCGCAATCTGATATAAAAAA
>CAZIBK010000232.1:0-2357 GCA_964537125.1 uncultured Oscillospiraceae bacterium | reverse complement strand
GAAGCGTCGGCGCTTCGGGTGCATATCATCTTCTTTATTTAATTTAATTCGATGCTGTGTTGCCGAGAGGAATCATATTGTCAAGGCTGTCCCAAACAAAAGCCTTAATTGTTTTGCCCTCCGCGTTTTCAACCGTTCCGCCAAAATTAACGGTCTGTCCCTGCGCAAATTTTGCCTCCATAAATATGTAATCAACCATTGCGCCGTCGGCGTCGTAAAGCGCTATAACCACAGCGTCAATATCTTCGCGGCCGCTGTTCTTTGTGACGCTTGCTCTCACCCTGAAGCCGCCGTTTTGAACCTCTTCGCAGGAGATGAGGTTCACGGTATAGTCAAGCGCGGGCGCATCCGTCGGCACAAACGAAATACCGCTCACCGTGTCGGAATAGGCTTTTGCGCAGCTTGAAGATGAGGCGTAAATCGTAATGGTGCAAAGGGAAATACAGTAGTCCTCCATATCCGTCACGCTGTCGGGTATGTTCAGCCTTTCAAGATTATAGTTCATATAAAACGCGCCCCAACCGATTGTGCTCACTCCGTCGGGAACACTGTACTCCCCGTCGGCTTTTCCCGCGGGATATATAAGAAGCTTTGTTTTATCCTTATTAAATAAAACTCCGTCATCGGCGCAAAACGCATCGTTATCGGGCGAAACGGCAATTTCTTCAAGAGCGAAGCATCCGTCAAAGGCGTCGCTTGAAACGCTTTCAACGCCGGAAGGAATTGTTATTGATTTTAAAGACTCGCACCAATAAAAGCTATCGCTGCTTATTTCGGTCAGGCTTTCGGGCAAAGCGGCGCTTTCCGCATAATAGCAGTTCGCGAAAGCATTTTCGCCTATGCTTGTAACGCCCTCCTCTATGACTATTGCTTTAATTTCACCGCTGTACTCGTTCCACGGCGCGCAAAAATCGTATACGCCGTAATCGGTCATTTCTCCGCTTCCGCTTATGGTGAGAGTTCCGTTTTCTATCCTCCATGTGAGATTATCGCCGCACTCCCCGCCCGGATAATCGGGAACATCCTGCTCGGAGACAACCGTTACAATGCAGGAGGCTGTAAATCCTCCGTCCTCCGCGGTTGCGGTAATCTTTGCCGTTCCTTCCGAAATGCCTGTTACAACGCCGTTTTCATCAACCGTGGCAACGTATCTGCTCGACGTCGTCCATGTTACGTTTTTATTTGTTGCGTTGGCGGGGGTAAATATCGGCGTAAGGACAGCGGTCCCGTCCTCAGTAATTTCTGCGTAATCCTTGTCAAGCGTCATACCGGAGGCGGCAATTTTAAACGAGCGCTCAACCTGAAGATACGGATAGCCGTCATTTACGTTTTCGTCCATAGCCCACACATTGTCAAAATCCCATCCGCTGTAAGCCGCCTCCATTTTCATGGCTGCGGTTGTTTTTCCGCTTGCCTGTACATTATCGCTGCAGCCGCTTAACTCTTTGTCATAATAGCAGCTCTCCGCATTGGCGTCGTCCCCGCTTGCGTAGCCGCAAAAGCCGTGCGGTATATAGTAGCTTCCGATGCCGGAAGGCCAGCTCATTTCGCATGCGGCATAACAGTTGATGAGCGTACCTGTATTTCTGGAGACAAACCCTGCCATTTCTCTCAAATCATTTGTTGCGCCCCAGACGGTCGTGGTTCTGATAATTTTCACGCGGGAATAGCTGTTTTTTATAACTCCGCTGTTGAAGCACGCCATCCCTCCGTCTCCAACAGAAGCCCATTTTGTGTTTTGGTCGATCAAAGTACCTGCCGTTGAGCAGTTTTCGATAGTTCCGCGATTGCTGTACACCAGAAAACCGCTATAACTATCTTCTGCGGTGATCGTGCCTTCAAGGCGAAGATTTTTTATCGTGCCGTAGTTATATTCAATAAAGCATGATCTGTCATTGGCGCCGTAGATGTAAGTTTCGTAAACATTAAAACCCGTGATTTTATAACCGTTTCCGTCAAGCGTGCCGCTGAAATCGTCACCGGTAGTTCCGACAGAAACCCAGTCGCTCGTAAGCTCAATATCGTTCGTCAGCTTCCAGTATGCGTCGGGGAAGTCATGAATCATCCCCAGCTGCGCCTCGTTTGAGGCTAAAAACGGGTTCAGCTCAGTACCCTTGCCCTCAAGCACGGTTTCCGCGCTTACGGGAATATTCACTATGCTCAACAGCAAAACCACCGAAACGAATACCGATAAAAACCTTTTTTTACACATAAATTTCACTCCCCGATTTTTTGGCAATAACCGCATATTATATATTAAATTATACCATGCCCGCAAATCCATTGTCAAGAATGTTATTGAATCAACACAACAGCCGAATCATTTGCGGTATGCTGCTCCGAGAAATCGGGTTTTA
>CAZIBK010000231.1:0-2386 GCA_964537125.1 uncultured Oscillospiraceae bacterium | reverse complement strand
TATATGTCGGTTCGTTCTTAAAATGTGCTTGACATGATCGTAATAAAAAGTTAATTTGACTTTATGTGAGGTTATGATATACTTAGAGAAGCAGAGGAAGTGATATTATGATTTGTTCAAGATGCAGAAAAAATGTCGCTGTGATATTTATTACAAGAATGGAAAACGGGAAAAGCATAAACGAAGGGCTTTGTATGCCGTGCGCCAAAGAGCTTGGAATCGGTCCTCTTGAAAAAATGATGACAGACGTGGATCCCGAGACAATGGAAAACCTCGAAAATCAGATGATGGAGGTCATTGGAGAAAACGCCGATAACGGAAATGCCGACGATTTGGGCGGCTCGGTTATGAGCCTGATAAACAACATCTTTTCCCAAGGGAAGCCGCCTGCGGGAGACGCGGGGCGCGAGAGGCGCAAGGGCGTCCGAACCAACACGAGGAAGGAAAAGGAAAATAAGCGCATAATAGATTCCTTCGGTGAAAATCTGACGAGGAAGGCTCAGCAGAACAGGCTTGACAAGGTCATCGGCCGCGAAAAGGAAATCGAGCGCATGATACAGGTCTTAAACCGCCGCACAAAGAACAACCCCGCGCTCATAGGCGAGCCCGGCGTGGGCAAGACAGCCATCGCCGAGGGGCTGGCGGAGAGGATAGTATCTAAAAATGTGCCGGTGAAGCTGAGAGATAAGGAGGTTTACCTTCTTGATTTTACGGCGATAGTTGCCGGGACTCAGTACCGCGGGCAATTTGAGGCAAGGCTCAAATCGATAATAGATGAGGTGAAAAGGCTCGGAAATATAATTTTGGTGATAGACGAGCTTCACAACATAGTCGGCGCGGGCGACGCCGAGGGCGCAATGAGCGCGGCGAACATATTAAAGCCTGCCCTTGCCAGAGGCGACATACAGGTGATAGGCGCGACAACCCTTGCCGAGTACAGAAAGCATATCGAAAAGGACAGCGCGTTGGAGCGCAGGTTCCAGCCCATAATCGTGGAGGAACCGTCTGTTTCGGAGACGGTGGAAATACTGAAGGGCGTGAGAGGGTACTACGAGAATTATCATCAGGTAAAGATACCGGACGAGGTAATAATCGCTGCCGCAACACTTTCGGAGCGATATATAACAGACAGATTTTTGCCCGACAAAGCGATAGACTTAATCGATGAGGCGGGAAGCCGCGCCAACCTGAACAACAAGGCGCTTGCCACGATATTTGAGCTTCAGAAGCAGCTTGAGCTTGTGAGAGCGGAAAAGGAAACGGCAGTGACGGACGATTCCATTGCAGAATATCAGAGAGCCGCTGATTTGAAGATGCAGGAATGCTCGATAGTGCAGTCTATAGACAAGGTTCGCGCGGAGATGGGAGAATGTCTTCTTACGGTGGAGGACGTCGCCGGAGTTATAGAAATGCAGACGGGAATCCCCGTAAAGAGCATCACCGAGGCTGAGACAAAGAGGATGCTTGAGCTTGAGAGCAATCTTCACAAGCGCATTGTGGGGCAGAACGAAGCTGTTGAGGCGGTGTCGCGTACAATACGCAGAAAGCGCGCGGCGCTTTCAAAGAAGAGAAGACCCGCAAGCTTTATCTTTGTGGGACCGACGGGCGTAGGAAAGACGGAAACGGTAAAGGCTCTTGCCTGCGAGCTGTTTGACAGCGAGGACGCTCTCATCCGCGTAGACATGACGGAGTATATGGAAAAGCACACCGTGTCGCGCCTTATAGGGTCGCCTCCGGGATATGTCGGTTACGACGACGCGGGACAGCTTACCGAGAAGGTGCGCCGCAAGCCCTACAGTGTGATACTTTTTGACGAGATTGAAAAGGCGCATCCCGATGTTATGAATATTCTTTTGCAAATACTTGACGACGGCAGAGTGACGGACAGTCACGGAAAGGTAGTAAGCTTTGAAAACACTGTCATTGTCATGACGTCAAACGCGGGAAGCAGCTATTCGTCCTCCGCTCTCGGCTTTTCAAAGACCGTTGAGGAGGAGAGCAAAAACCGCGCGATGACCGCGCTTAAGCAGTTCTTAAAGCCCGAATTTTTAAACAGGGTTGACGAGGTTATAGCCTTCTCTCCGCTTACAAAGACCGAGCTTATGGGCATAGTTGATATAATGATAGGCGAGCTTGCCGAAATGGCGAAGGAAAAGGGCATAACGCTCACCGTATCGGAGGAGGTAAAGGAAATCCTTATTGACAAGGGCTATGACAAGGCTATGGGCGCAAGACCGCTCAGACGGGTTATAAGCCGAGAAATTGAGGATCCTCTTGCCGAACGCATAGTACAGGGCAATTGGGCGGCAAACGCCGACTTTGTCGCAGAGGACGGAAAAATAGTAATGAAATAAATAAAGCGGGGCTGTACAAAATAACGGCGCCG
>CAZIBK010000230.1:0-2394 GCA_964537125.1 uncultured Oscillospiraceae bacterium | reverse complement strand
TAAGCAAATAATTTAAACCGTTGAAGCGGAGATAACGGCAGGATATGCGCTCACAGAGAGCGGGGGCGGCTGAGAGCCCCGCAGAAATGCAGCCTGTCAAATGGACCGCGGAGGGCATGGTCAAAGGGAGAAATCCCGAGTATTCCATGACGTGACGCACGCGTAAGTTGCGGGGAGCATGTCAGTGCTTCTGTAAGTGTGTCCGTTTTTACGGGCAAAGCAAGGTGGTACCGCGGGTTTATTTCCGTCCTTGGTCATTTTCGACCGAGGGCGTTTTTATTTGCGGAAAATTTTGAAGGGGTTGATATAAATGGTTAATTTGTCGTTGGAGGAGGCGGTGAAGCTGTCCGAGGGAATGAGCGTAATTCCTCTCGCAAAGGAGATATACTCGGATCTCAGAACGCCGATACAGACGCTTAAAATTTTGAAGAGGATGAGCGTGAAGTATTATCTTCTGGAAAGCGTCGAGGGCGGCGACAAGTGGGGCAGATATTCATATCTCGGCTTTGACCCTGCAATCGAGGTGAGGGGAAAGGGCGAGGACATTGAGATAATATCCTCGGTGACGATAAAGCAGAGGTCAAAGGATCCGAACTCGATTTTAAGGAACATCCTTTCCCAGTACAGGAGCCCGCATATAGAGGCGCTTCCGCCGTTTACGGGCGGATTTGTGGGGTATTTCGCATATGACTACATCCGCTACGCGGAGCCGACGTTAAACTTCAATGTGCGCGACGACGGGAATTTTTATGATTTTGATTTGTTCCTGTTCGATAAGGTAATATGCTTTGACCATTTAAAGCAGAAGATAATCGTCATAAACAATATAAAGACGGATAATCTCGAAGAAAACTACAATCGGGGCGTGCTGGAGCTTGAACAGCTCTGCGCTCTCCTTGCGAAGGAGGCTTCATATTCAGAGGAATACGCGGGGCTTAAAAGCGAATTTACGCCGCTGCACTCGAAAGAGGAATACTGCGAAATGGTGATGAAAACGAAGCGCTATATCAAGGAGGGCGACATTTTCCAGGCGGTTATATCAAACAGGATGGAGGCGGAGTTTGAGGGAAGTCTGCTGAACACATACAGGGTGCTGAGGACGATAAATCCCTCACCGTATATGTTCTATTTAAAGTTCGACGACTGCGAGATAGCCGGAGCGTCGCCGGAGACGATAGTGTCGATATCGGACGGAACGATATCCACCTTCCCGATTGCGGGGACGAGGAAGCGCGGCAAAACGCCCGAGGAGGACGAGAAGCTTATTAAAAGCCTCCTTTCGGATGAAAAGGAGCTGAGCGAACACAATATGCTCGTTGACCTCGGAAGAAACGACATAGGCAAGGTGAGCAGGTTCGGAACGGTGAGGGTCGAAGGGTACAAGGAGATATTGAAGTATTCGCACGTTATACACATTGCCTCCACAGTGCGCGGCGAACTCGGAGAAAAATACGACCAGTTTGACGCGCTGTCGGCGGTGCTTCCGGCAGGAACGCTGTCGGGCGCGCCGAAGTACAGGGCGTGTCAGATTATATCGGAGCTTGAAGGCGTGAGCCGCGGGGTTTACGGCGGTGCGGTGGGATATATCGATTTTAAGGGAAACATGGATATGTGCATCGCAATACGCATGGCAAGCAAGAAGAACGGCAGGGTATATGTTCAGGCGGGCGCGGGAATAGTAGCCGACAGCGTACCGGAAAGCGAGTATGCGGAATGTATCAACAAGGCGGGCGCTATGGCAGAAGCTATCCGCCGCACAAGCGAAGTGAGATAGGGGGCGGAAAAATGGTACTCATGATAGATAATTACGACAGCTTTTCGTACAATCTTTATCAGGCGATAGGCGAGATTGAGAGCGACATAAGGGTTGTCAGAAACGACGCGGTTACGGCAGATGAAATTGAGGCTATGAAGCCCGACAGGCTTGTGATTTCCCCGGGACCGGGCAGACCGAGCGGCGCGGGAATATGCGAGGAGGCGATTGACCGCTTAAAGGGCAAGCTGCCGATTCTGGGCGTTTGCCTCGGGCATCAGGCAATATGCGAGGTGTTCGGCGCGACGATAACATACGCTCCGGAGCTTATGCACGGCAAGCAGAGCGACATCCACATCGCGAACGGCAGCAAGATATTTATAGGGCTGCCGCCGATAATCAAGGCGGCGAGGTATCATTCGCTTGCGGCGGATAAGTATTCAATGCCGGATTGCCTGCGCATTACAGCCGAAACGGACGACGGCTCGATTATGGCGGTAAAGCACCGCGATTATGAAATATACGGACTGCAGTTTCATCCGGAGTCGATATTGACGCCTATGGGCAAGCGGATTATCGAAAATTTTATGAAAATATAACCTAAGCGCAGATGTCCCCCGCCTCTGTAGGCGGCGGGTTCC
>CAZIBK010000229.1:0-2395 GCA_964537125.1 uncultured Oscillospiraceae bacterium | reverse complement strand
GATAAATAAAAGTGTTGACAAAGAATGAAAAATAGTGTACAATAGCAGAGATGTAAAGCTTAAAAGCTTTACACGGAGGCATTTATATGGAGAAGGATTTGCGATACAGCGTACTTTTATCGGTATACGGCTCACTTTTGACAGATAAACAGTCGGAAACAATGGAATACTATTACGATGAGGATCTGTCGCTGGGCGAGATTGCCGAAAATACCGGAATAAGCCGCCAGGGTGTGCGCGATTTTATAAAGCGCGCGGAGGAAAGCCTTGATTCATACGAGGAAAAGCTCGGGCTTTGCGAAAAGCTGCGCAGGGCGGAGAAAATCGGAGAGGCGGCTCTTGAAATAAAGAAAATAAACAGCTCCGGTCGATGCGATAAAAGCATAGATATTTTGGCAAGCTCGATAATCGACGCCGCGGGCGACATCGGGAAGATAGGCTCGGAAGAATAAGGTTGGAGGTAAACATGGCTTTTGAATCACTCGGTGAAAAACTGCAAAATACGTTTAAAAAGCTGTCGGGCAAAGGCAAGGTAACCGAAAAAGACCTTAAAAGCGCCATGCGCGAGGTGCGCCTTGCTCTTTTGGAGGCTGACGTAAGCTTCAAGGTCGTAAAGGATTTTGAAAAGAAGGTCTTTGACAAGGCTGTCGGAAGCGCGGTGCTTGAAAGTCTCACGCCGGGGCAGCAGATAATTAAAATAGTCCGCGATGAGCTGACCGAGCTTATGGGCGGAAGCAATTCAAAGCTTACCGTATCGCCGAAAGCGCCCACGGTTTATATGTTGGTAGGTCTTCAGGGCGCAGGTAAGACGACTACTGCCGCAAAGCTCGGCGGTGTGCTGAAGAAAAACGGCAAGAGAGTGCTTTTGGTAGGGTGCGACGTATATCGTCCCGCCGCGATAAAGCAGCTTGAGGTCGTAGGCGGGCAGGTCGGATGCGGAGTGTATGCCGACTTTGACGAGAAGGATCCCGTAAAAATAGCAAAGAAGGCGGTGTCGGGCTGCGATTTGTCCCTTTACGACACCGTAATTATAGATACTGCCGGCAGACTTCATATAGACGAAGCGCTGATGAACGAGTTGGTGGAAATAAAGAAAGAAACAAAGCCCGCGGAAATACTTCTTGTTGTTGACGCAATGACGGGACAGGACGCAGTAAACGTTGCGGAGAGCTTTAACAATCAGCTGGGCATTGACGCGCTCATTCTCACAAAGCTTGACGGCGACACACGCGGCGGCGCGGCGCTCAGTGTCAGAGCAGTGACGGGCAAGCCGATAAAATATGTCGGCATGGGAGAAAAGCTCAGTGATTTGGAGCCCTTTTATCCCGACAGAATGGCGTCGAGAATACTCGGTATGGGCGATGTGCTCAGCCTTATTGACAAGGCGCAGAGCGCAATTGACGAAAAAAAGGCGCAGGAGCTTGAAAAGAAGATAAGAGAGCAAAGCTTTGATTTGAACGATTATCTTGACCAGCTCGATCAGATGAAGAAGATGGGGCCGTTGGAGAATATGATTAAGCTTCTCCCGGGCGTTGACACAAAGGCTCTTAAAAACGCCAAGGTCGATGAAAAGAAAATGGCTCATATCGAGGCGATAATTAAGTCAATGACAAAGGAAGAGCGGGAGAAACCGGAAATAATAAACGCCGGACGCAAAAAGCGTATCGCTGACGGCAGCGGAACTCAGGTTTATGAGGTAAATCAGCTTCTCAAACAGTTTGAGCAGATGAGAAAGATGATGAAAATGCTGACGAATCCGAAAAAGATGAAGAAAATGAAGATCCCCTTCGGCATGGGAATGTAAATGTAAATAATAACTTAAAAAGTTGTTATATATAAAAAATTATTTAAGAGGTGCATTAAGATGGCAGTAAAAATCAGACTTAGAAGAGTTGGCGCGAAGAAGGCTCCCTTCTATCGCGTAGTTGTAGCAGATTCGAGATATCCCCGTGACGGAAGATTCATCGAAGAAGTAGGAACATATGATCCCATGACAGAGCCCTCCTCCTTTAAGGTTGACTCTGACAAGGTTAAGCAGTGGATTGCAAACGGCGCACAGCCCACAGATACAGTTAAGCATCTTCTCAAGAAGAGCGGCGTTATTGACTGATAAGGGGGCTTTAACGTGAAAGAGCTTCTCAGAACAATAGTTCTGCCTTTAGTTGAAAATCCTTCCGAGGTGGAGATTGAGGAAACCGAAAAGGAAGACGGAGAAATACTTCTCTCCCTTAAGGTTGCGTCAAGCGATATGGGCAAGGTAATCGGCCGTCAGGGGAGAATAGCAAAGGCTATCAGAACAGTTATGAAGGCTGCGGCAAACAAGGATAATAAGCGGGTTGCCGTAGAAATAGTTGAATGACGTGAAATTTAAAGGGGCGGAGTTTTAACTCCGCCC
>CAZIBK010000228.1:0-2413 GCA_964537125.1 uncultured Oscillospiraceae bacterium | reverse complement strand
ATTGTTTTAGTGATGTAAAATCCGCAAGTGAAAAAATTCACTCAAAGCAATAGCGGATATCGTCGCCGGAGAAATAGAATTTAAGGAATTTATTTGTCTGAGTATCGTAGTCATAGGAGGCAACAGAGCTTGCTCCGATATTTCCGACGGTTATATAGCGGACGCCGTTAGACACTGTCGTCTCGCTCTTTTCTCCGGTTGAAACAACAAAGACGTTTTTGCCGTTATTCGCGAGGCTTTCAACGAAGGAGCAGAATACCTCCCGTTCTCCCGAATCGGTTTGATATAGGGGATCGTTTATCATGACGATGAGGTTTTGCTGAGAAAGAGAGGCGCACACGGTTTTAAATTTCGCCCAAGCGGCGGAGTCGGTCAGGCGGAAGGAAGATGATACGGCGTTTGAAAAGGTTACGATTTTTGTGTTTTCAATCGTTCGTTCGGTAAAGCCGTTAACGGCGCGATAGAAGGAGAGAATGCCCGAGGCGTCGGAAATTGACGAGAGGGCGTACACATCATCGCCGGAAATATGGAAAAGCGCCCTGTTTACAAGACATTTCCCAAGAAGATTTACGGGGGAAAGCCCGCCTGCGACGGTGACTGACTGCGCGGACGGGAGAACGCCCTCAAATGCGTCGGCAGCCTTAATATCGGGGGTTCGCTCGTAGGTTTCGCCGTTTACCGCCGCAACCGATGTGAGGGAATTATAGGAGGCGGTGACAGTGCCTTTCCCGCTGCCCTTTTTCACGGTATTTTGAGCCATGGCGACAGATTCCGACGGGGTAAAGGTGACAAGCCGGGACGGAATATAAGCGCAGCTGCCGTTTCGGTCATACGCGGTGACAACAAGCGTTTGGTCGGAGGCGGCGGTGGAGATCACCTCCGGATAAATTTTGATGGAGAATATATCGCTTATCACGTTAATTTCCGTTTCTTCCGTTATGCCTTCGAAGGAAACGGAAACGGTATGCTTGCCGGGAGAGGTGGGCATGATGCTGTTGCCGTTTATTATTGCGGCGGGATCGGAGCAGGTATATGTGACGTCGGAAATATCATAATATAGGTTATTATGGTTTTCGTCGTAAAAAGCGGCGTAGACCTCGGCGCTGTCGCCGAGAAGGATAGTGTCGGCGGAAAGACGGATTTCCGCGCCCGAAACTATGCCTGAGGATTCGGCAACGGACGCCACGCCGATGCCTGTTGACACCTTGCGGAGGGAGGAGACGGAATTTTTGACTTCAAGAGCGCCGGTGAAGCGGTTTTCGGCAACCATAGTCGTACTGCCGCCTCCGTCGAGGTTCATTGCGTAGTCGCAGCCGAGAGAAATCATGAAATTGGCAAGCTGAGTTTGCGTCATGCCGGGGCAGTCGCTTTCACGCCCGTCAACAGTTACAAGGAAGAGTGTTTGGTCGGACTCGGAGAGACCTATCGCCGTGCGCTGATTATTGCCTGTGATATTATTTGTAAAGGAGGCAATTTGCCCGTCCTTAACTATAACGGTGTTGCCGCCCGTAGATTCCTTGATTTTTCCCACATCGGGAGAAACGGAGGCTTCGACACGGATGACGTCGCCCATAGCGAAGTTTTCATTCAAAAAGCCGTTTATATCATATTTGGAGATAAAGACCGCGCCTCCTTCCGGAATGGAGACCGCCTCGCCGCCCCATGAGCAAGAGATTGCGCGGTAGCTGTTCTCACTGTCGGCGGGCTCCGTTACCATGGCATAGCAATACTCCGGAACGGTGACCGTTTTACCCCAGGCGGAGGTTATCATGGTTATTGCTCCTGTGGTGAGCGGAATTTTGTTTATCTGATAAAGCTCGCAGGAAGAGTATTCGGTATAGGAGGTGTTTTCGGCAATGAGCTTGCCCGAGAAGGTGAAATAGTCGAATATAACCCGGTTGTCTTCAGTGAGAACGAAGGAGGACAAGCCGTCGGAAGACGGGGTTGAGATAAGCTCTCCGTCCTGATAAACCATGCCGAGCATATTTGTTTCCCCCGAGGAGAAGTTAAAGAAATCGCCGTTGACCGCAGCCTTTACACCTGCGGCTTCCGCCATAGTCATAACGGTTGAAAGGCGGCCCGAACCTTCCGCTGAAACAAGAACGCGAACGGAAGGATTGGGATCGGTAAGATCGACCTTGACTACGTTTGCGCGAACCCATCCGTCTTCTGAAAAGGTGTTGATTTTTTCGTATGTAACACCGCGTGTCAATATCTCGCTTTCGACGTTTTGGTATATAGTCTCCGCGGAGGAAAGAGAGGGGACGTAAATAAGTGATGCCGCAAGAAGGGCGGCGATATATTTTTTCATTTGATAAGGTCCTTTCATACAATTTATTTTATTATAGCATACTTTCTGTAACGGTTAAAGGGTCAGGAGATAAAAATATAAAGTAAAAAGAGTTAAAATTCG
>CAZIBK010000227.1:0-2434 GCA_964537125.1 uncultured Oscillospiraceae bacterium | reverse complement strand
AGGCGCCGCACAGAATTTGTGCGGTGCCGCTTTAAAAGACAAGCTGCACCAGCAGCATATAGCATACGGTTCCGCCGAGGATGCTTACAAGGGTGTTTTTTACCGATACCTGAAGCAGCACAACCGCCAAAACAGCGATCATTTCAGGCAGCGCAAAGGGCGCGCTCACAAAGGAAACGTCCTTAAGGCAGTACACGATAAGCATCCCCATTATCGCATACGGCAGAACCTCGCCCAGATACATCACCGCTTTCGGCGTTTTTCCGTTTCCGAGGGCTATAAACGGCAAAAAGCGAAGCAGCGCGGTGACCGCCGCCATTACAGCAATCAGCAATACAGTGTGCATATTAGCGCTCATTTTCATTCCCTTCCTCCGATTTATTCCGCATCAAAAGAAGCGCGGCGGTTATCAGTACCATCGACGGTATAAGGAAAAGCTCGCTTCCGAACGCCAATCTGCATACTGCCGTCGCGGTCAGCCCCAACAGCGCCGGCAGGTGGTTTTTCGCGCCCTGCCACTGCTGTACAAAAACCGTCACAAAAAGCGCCGTCATTGAAAACTCTATCCCCGTTGTGTCAAACGGTATTACCGCGCCCAGCACGGAGCCTAAAACGCTGCCAAGCGTCCAATAGCATTGGTCAAAGAGCGACACCGACAGCCTGTACGCATTTTCGTCACAGCCTTCGGGCGCCTTTCCGTCACAGAGAAGCGAATATGTCTCGTCCGTCAGCGCAAAAATGAGATACGGCTTCTTTTTCCCCGCGTCTTTATATACATTTATCATTGAAATGCTGTAAAAGAGGTGCCTTGCGTTCACCGTCAGCGCGGTAAGGGCAGTCGTAATAAGGGACGCTCCGCCCGCTATAAGGCTCACGCCGACATACTGCATTGACCCGGCGTATATAAATATGCTCATCGCCAAAGCCCATATCACGCCGTAGCCGCTTTTTCGGAGCAATATTCCGAACCCTATTCCCAAAACTATATATCCCGCAAATACAGGCAGCGTTTTTACAAACGCTGCCCTTACAACCTTTTTAGTCATACGGATTCCCGCCTTTTCCCTTAATACGCCTTGACTATTCTGCACCTTCCGAATTGCTCGTGCCTGTCGGAAATTATCACATGATGACCCCGTGCCGAAAGAACCTTCCCGTTGTCTGCGTTTACAAGGCGGCAGTAGCTGTCCTCCTCTTCTATTTTCCAAAGCATGGTCTTGTCGGGAGAGGGGGGAATTTCCTTTAAAACGCCGTCGCTTCTGAGGGCTCTTCCGCTTGCTTTATTTATTATAAGCATACCGCCGTCCTTCTCTTCAAGACTCCATATGAGCTTTTCGTCATTATATGAAAGACCCGATGCGAAAACGTCATATCCGTCGCCGGAAAGGTAAGATGTAAATTCATCCGTCATGATTCTTACGTCCTCGGAATTTGACTTGTACAGTGTATATGTCTTGTTCGATATGTCAAAGCTTATCTCGTCCGCCCACTCTATATAGCAGTGCTGTCCGTCAAAGAGCAGCGGCAGGAAAACATAGCCCGAATTGTTGTAATCCATCGGATCCCATCTGTCGCCCACATAAATATAATTGCCGCCGAACCTTATTACGGACGCGGGCTGAGTGTTATACGTTACCGCGTCGCCGAAATTCTCTATGGACGTCCAGCGCGACTCTATTGCACTTGCCGAAGCCACGCCGCCCTGATTGGGACTCCAGCCCGTACACATGGAGGAGAGCATATAATAACGCCCCTCCTTCTCAAAAACCGCGGGAGCCTCGCGGTACTGTCCGGGCCAAAGGGTTTTTACCTGCTCGTCTATGCTCATGTAGTCATCGCTGAGGCGGTATACGCACATATCGGCATTGTCGCGTCCCGCGCTTATGAAATACGCCGTCCCGTCAATATCCTTGAAAAGCGTACAGTCGCGGCTGATATTTCCGACAGGATTAAAGCTTCCTCTGTATATGTAATCGCCGTCAACACTGTCGCAGGTTGCGACAGCGCAGCGCGCGTCATTGTAGTCGCGCCCGTTTTCGTAGTGCATCCACATGACATACTGCTTCGTCTTTTCGCAATAGAGCACCTTCGGGCGTTCAATGTTCGCGCCTCTTCGGTTTGTCTGAAGCTCAAGCTTTGTTCTCACATAATAGGGCTTCTTCTCGGAATTTAAACGCAGGACAACATTTCTGAACTCCCAGTTCATAAGGTCGCGGCTTCTGTAGCACGCAACTCTCTTGTCGCCCTCGCGCACCTCGCCGAACATATAATAATATCCGTTGTCCTCGAGAAAGCCTGCACCGTGCGCATGCAAAATTTTCCCGTCGGTATCCTTCATCGGTTTTCCGTTTTGAATACACTGTACCATAAATCATTCTCCTTTCAATCCTCCGACGCATATGATAAGCGGGCGGTTAAACCGCCCGCTCGTTCT
>CAZIBK010000226.1:0-2438 GCA_964537125.1 uncultured Oscillospiraceae bacterium | reverse complement strand
ATGTTCTTTTTCCTCAAGCATTGTCTGAAATTTTGTTATTTTTCCGATCAAAAAAATCACCCCTCTTACATTTTACCAAAAAACACTGCCGCAATTCATCTCTTTTTTCCAAACTTGACCGAAGGTTTTATTTGTGATAAAATATTTTAAGGAAACGAAGGAGTGATTTGATGGAAAACGAAGCGAGAGGATGCAGCATAACCTCCACGCTCGAGGAAAATTATATGCCCTACGCGATGAGCGTTATAGTTTCGCGCGCAATCCCCGAGATAGACGGGTTCAAGCCCGCGCACAGGAAGCTTTTATATACGATGTACACCATGGGGCTTTTAAAGGGCGGGAGGACTAAGAGCGCCAACGTTGTCGGGCAGACGATGCGCCTCAACCCCCACGGCGACATGACTATATATGAGACAATGGTTCGTCTCACCGAGGGACACGAAGCGCTTTTGCACCCGTTTGTGGACTCTAAGGGCAATTTCGGCAAGCAGTACAGCCGCGACATGGCTTTTGCCGCCGCCAGATACACCGAGGTAAAGCTTGCGCCCATAGCCGCGGAGGTGTTCCGCGATATAGACAAAAACACGGTGGACTTTGTCGATAATTACGATTCCACCATGAAGGAGCCGTCCCTTCTTCCGTCCGCCTTTCCGAATATCCTTGTAAACCCGAATCAGGGTATTGCGGTAGGCATGGCGTCAAACATTGCCTCCTTCAATTTAAGGGAAGTATGCCTTGCCGCAAAGGCGCTGATGAAGGACGATAAGGCAAAAATATCGGACTATATTTCCGGGCCCGATTTTTCAACCGGCGCGTACCTTATCCGCGACGACGAAGCCTTTGAGCAGATTTACGAAACGGGGCGCGGCAGCGTAAGGCTGAGAGCGAAGTATTCCTACGACAAAAAGAACAACCTTATAGAGATAACGCAAATTCCCTACACCGCCTCCACCGAGGCGATAATAGACAAGCTCGCGGAGCTTATCAAGGCGGGCAAGCTGAGAGAGGTGAGCGACGTCCGCGACGAGACCGACAAAAAGGGGCTTAAGCTTGCGATCGACCTTAAGCGCGGAGTAGACCCCGATAAGCTCATGGCGCGGCTTTACAAGCAGACTCAGCTTGAGGACGCCTTCAGCTGCAATTTCAACGTACTGATTAACGGCGAGCCGACGGTTTTGGGCGTGAGAGGGATCCTTCTTCACTGGATAGATTTCAGAGCGGAATGTACGCGCCGCCGCCTCATATTCGATGCGGAAAAGAAGGAAGCGAGGCTCCACCTTTTGCTCGGTCTGCAAAAGATACTTCTTGACATTGACAAGGCTATTGCAATCGTCAGAAGCACCGAGGACGATTCAATGGTTGTTCCGAACCTGATGGAGGGCTTCGGAATAGACCAAATTCAGGCGGAATACGTTGCGGAAATAAAGCTCAGGAATTTAAACCGCGACTATATCATAAAGCGCATTGACGAAATTGACGAGCTGACAAAATCCGTAAAGGATTTGCGTGAAGCCTCCGAGAGCAAGCGCCGCATAAAGAAGATAATATCCGACGAGCTTACCGACATTGCGAAAAAGTACGGCATTGACAGGAAGACGGAAATAATCGACGAGCCGGAGGATATCATCGAAAGCTCCGCGCCCGAAATTCCGGATTACAACGTAAAAATCTTCATGACGCGGGGAAATTACTTTAAGAAGATAACTCTCGTATCGCTCAGGATGAGCGGCGAGCACAAGCTCAAAGAGGGCGATGAAATAATCGCCTGCTACGATGCTTCAAACAAGATGGAGGTTCTGTTCTTCTCCGATATGCAGAACGTGTATAAAATGAAGCTTTCCGATATTAAGGACACCAAAACGAGCGCCATGGGCGATTATCTGCCGAATCTTCTGAAAACAGAGGAAAACGAAAGGATTCTTTTCTGCGTTCCCGCCAACGGATACGAGGGCTTTATGCTCTTTGCCTTCAAAAACGGCAAAATCGCAAAAATCGACATGAAGAGCTACGAGACAAAGACCAACCGCAAGCGCCTTACCGGAGCATACAGCGGTGCCTCCGAGCTTGCGAACGCAATATATGTGAAGGAGGACTGCCTTGTGGCTGCCTTCTCCGACAACGGAAAGTGCGTCGTGTTCGACACGAAGGACGTGCTGACGAAGTCCTCCAGAACGGCGCAGGGCATACAGGTAATGACCCTTCGGAAAAAGAGCGCTCTTATCGGCATTGCCTTAGCCGACGGCAGGCTTTCGGATCCGAAGAGCTACAAGGCGCGCTCGCTCCCCTCCGCAGGGTACTACCTGAAGGACGAGGACAACGGCAAAAAGCAGCTTACTCTCTTCGAGGAATAAAAATCTGTTGACTTTATTCGCCGAACAATATATAATAAATTTATCACCTGACATAAAGGCTTCGGTCTGAGTGAAAGGTATGGTTTT
>CAZIBK010000225.1:0-2452 GCA_964537125.1 uncultured Oscillospiraceae bacterium | reverse complement strand
AAATGTTTAATTATCGGTCAAATATCAGTCAAAGCCCTTGAATACAACTACGTCCGTTGCTTCGTCGGGGTACTGCTTCGTTGTCTTGACGAACGCGTAATAATCTGCGGCGTCAGTAGATTTTCTGACTGCGGAATAGGTTGATGCTTTGACGGTAATATCGCTGCCCGTTTTTTCAACCAAAATGTACCGGCAGCCCTCCGCGGCTTGCGTATAGCAAACATCATTGCCGTATTCGTCGGTAACTCCTTCGAGCTGAAAATATGATAAGGTTTTTTCGGAAATTCGACCGAATGTGATGTTTACAATATCCATTTCAGTGGTATTGGCAGAAATCAGATTTTCGACACCGCTAAGCTCCCCTAAGGCAGTTTTGGTAGAGTCAAAGAGAACATGTATATTCTGAGCAAGACCGCTTGAGTTTTCGGAGAATATTATAATATTGCCATTGACAATGTCGGAGGCGGAAGATACTTCGGACGGGTCAACAGGTACGGAAACCGAAGAACCGTCCATAATGCCTGTGAGCCTATATGTTACACTATCGTTTACGACGATTGAAGTTTTGCGGGTGACAACCATTACGGGAGCTTCGGGATCTAAACCAAGGCTTGACATATCAGCATTTACCGTGACGAGCACTTCCGCAGTATCTGATATATCATTTCCGTAAGCTATAAAGCTGTAGGAGGAGCCGTCTGCAAATACAGCGCCTACGGTAGAAGCCGTGACAGCGTCCTCAAGGTCTTCCTCGCTTGTATCGATGTTGAATACGATTGTGCCGCTTGTAAGACTGATTGTACCGTATGCGGACTTTGCCTCAGAATACGCTCTTGTCTTATTTTCGGCGTCGTTCGCATATTTATCTGTATACTCAAAGCCGTCGGCGCCGGGGAAGTAGAAATCTGTAATCTCGCCTGCGGCGTTTGTGTTGATCTTTATAATACCGCCCTTATCGTTTTCAGTGAGGTAATCCTTAACGAATCCGTTAGCTTCGTCATCTTCCGCATATTCGGCTTCGAAGCCGTTGCCGTAAACGCCAACCTTATTGGACTTGATTGTAAGAACCTTAACAGCGCTGTCAGCCGTAACAACCTTAACGATGTAAGAAGTGTCGCCGAAGTCATCCATAGATGCGGCGGCATCGATAACATATACATAATCAGCGCCGGAGACAGAGTTAATTGTATCTACATAAGCAATCTTACCGAGGTAGTTGATGTAATAGACGCCCTCGTCGCCTGCGGAAAGGTCATCTTCGGAAACAATGCTGTAGGGACTAACCTTATAAGCGGAACCGGAAATTATGAACTCGCCGTTCTCGCTGTCAACCTCGTCGATTGTGCCTTCAACAACTGCGGAGGAGACATAAATTGTGATTGAATCAACCGAATTATCGAGAACGGTTATTACATCGCCCGCGGCAATATCCTCAAAGGAAGCGGGGCAGCCGTCCTTAATTACGGTATAAATATAATAATCGGATTCGATAAATAAATCACCGGTACCGCCGAAGCCTTCTATATAGCAATTTTCAAGATCAACGGACTTAACGGGAAATTCAACGCCGCTGTCGGTGAAATAATCGGCGAAAACGAACTCAAAGCTGCCGTCGCTGTCGTTGTCAAGGAAGGTGATTTCGTCAAGATCCCAATATTCGTCAAATATGTCAAAAATGGGATAAAGCTCCGATTCAAAGCCGTTTATTATTACGTTGTCATATCCGGTTCCGAAGACGGTGTTCTCTATAGATACTTCCGTGGGGCGTTTTGCGGAGGAGGAGGGGTAGTAAGACACGGAATCGGCTTCAATGCTGTAAATATCCGAGGTGTTTACGGTTAATACGCTGTTCAGTTCCGCTATTTCCGAGACCGAAAGTATTTCATCTCCGAGAACCGTTGCCGAAACGCTGCGGCCCAAAAGGGGCGAAATATACGCGTCTTCCGAAGAGAAGGAATATATTTCCCCGACCGCATAAAGGGAGGTATCGGAGCTTTTTGTTATTGCCATTGCGACCGAATTGTCCCCGACCGTGCGATAAGGATCCGAACCGTAATAGGAAAGAATAACGCCCTCGACTGCCGTGCCGCCGGGAATATATCGTGCTTCGTAAGCGGAGCAGAGCGGAATCATGCTTTCGGAGCTTTCCCAGCAAAAGACCTTTACCGATTTTACGCCGTCCTCATCCAAAACAGCGTTTCCGTCCGACAGCTCGGCTGAGGAAAGAAAAGAACCGTCCTCCGAGTAGGCGGCGGCGAGAAAGTACGCGCCGAACGCATTTTTTGCCGTAACGCGCACATCTATCTTTCCGCCCGAAAGCGTGGTGAGCGTTACTGAGGTTATTTCTGCGCCTGCCGCAAAGGAGGGTACGCACAGAAACAGCAGAGACAGCGCCAACAAAATGCTGACCGATTTTTTCATTTTCCATCATCCTTTACTTTATAAAAATACC
>CAZIBK010000224.1:0-2463 GCA_964537125.1 uncultured Oscillospiraceae bacterium | reverse complement strand
CTTTAAAGGTGATTTTTATGTCGTATGTTTTTTTTGCGTTCCTTTCGGCGTTTTTCGCCGCGCTCACTTCAATTCTCGCAAAAATCGGCATCAAGGATGTGGACTCGCACCTTGCTACGGCAATCCGCACCGTCGTGGTGCTCGTCTTTTCATGGCTGATGGCTTTCGTTTCGGGCGGAATTTCCTCCCTCTCCTCAATCAGCGCAAAAACTCTGCTTTTCCTTTTCCTTTCGGGTCTTACCACGGGAGCCTCCTGGATATGCTATTTTTACGCCCTGAAAAAAGGCAATGTAAACGTTGTCGTTCCCATAGATAAAAGCTCTACCGTCATGGCAATGCTCTTGGGTATAATCATCCTGTCCGAACCTATAACAGCCCTTAAGGTTGTGTGCATGGCGCTTATCGCCCTCGGCACATATCTTATGATAGATAAACAGGAGCAAACCTCTGAGCGGCATGGCGCGTCTTACATATTGTACGCCTTTCTCGGCGCGGTTTTTGCCGCGCTCACCTCGATTTTGGGCAAAATAGGCGTTTCCGATATCGACTCCGACCTCGGCACCGCGATAAGGACAATAGTTGTATTGTTTATGGCGTGGGCAATCGTCTTTGCGCGGGGCAAGCATAAGGAAATCAATAAAATCGGCAAAAAAAGCCTTGCTTTTATCATACTTTCAGGCTTCGCCACGGGAGCCTCGTGGCTCTGCTACTACCGCGCCCTGTCCACAGGTCCTGCGGGAATTGTAGTTCCGATAGACAAACTCAGCATACTTGTAACGGTCGCCTTTTCGTATATATTTTTCGGCGAAAAGCTCCGTCCAAAGAACGCTGTCGGGCTTTTGTTCATAGTCGGCGGTACGCTTATGCTTCTTATTTAATATTGACAAAACGGCATAATTTTTGTAGAATGTACTTGATGTGAAAAATAAGCGGCGCGGCTTGCACAATTTTTACTCTGTGATTTGTGCCGCCGCACGGCGGAATGGAGATTATTATTATGGCTGATAACAAAAAAATGGTGGAGGATATCACCTCACGCGATACCGATTTCGCTCAGTGGTATACCGACATAGTAAGAAAAGCCGAGCTTGCGGACTATTCATCTGTCAGAGGATGTATGATAGTGCGTCCCTACGGCTACGCTATCTGGGAAAATATTCAGGCGGAGCTTGACCGCCGCTTTAAGGAAACGGGTCATGAAAACGTATATATGCCCCTCCTCATCCCCGAAAGCCTTCTTCAGAAGGAAAAGGATCATGTGGAAGGCTTCGCGCCCGAGGTCGCATGGGTAACCCACGGCGGCAACGAAAAGCTTGCCGAACGGCTTTGTGTGCGCCCCACCTCGGAAACTGTTTTCTGCGATCATTATAAAAACATTATCCATTCTTACCGCGACCTTCCCAAGCTGTACAACCAGTGGTGCAGCGTTATGCGTTGGGAAAAGACGACCCGTCCCTTCCTCAGAACGGCTGAATTTCTTTGGCAGGAAGGTCATACAATGCACGCAACAGCCGAGGAAGCTCTTGACGAAACTATCAGGATGCTCAATATCTACTCCTCCTTTTCCGAGGAATTTCTTGCCATCCCCGTCATAAAGGGCAGGAAAACCGATAAGGAAAAGTTCGCAGGCGCCGAAGCCACCTATACAATGGAGGCAATGATGCACGACGGCAAGGCTCTCCAGAGCGCTACAAGCCATTTCTTCGGCGATGGCTTTGCCCGCGCCTTCGGCGTTGAGTTCACCGATAAGGATAATTCGCTTAAAACTCCTCACGAAACCTCATGGGGTCTTTCCACCCGTATTATCGGCGCAATCATCATGGTTCACGGCGACGATAACGGGCTTATCCTTCCGCCTAAAATTGCGCCCACACAGCTCATGGTCATTCCCGTTCAGCAGCATAAGGAGGGCGTAGAGGATAAGGCAATCGAGGTGTTGAACAATGTAAAGAGGTTCTGCCGCGCTAAAATCGACCTTTCCGATAAAACTCCGGGCTGGAAGTTCTCCGAATGTGAAATGAAGGGCATTCCCCTCCGCCTTGAAATCGGTCCGAAGGATATCGAGAAAAATCAGTGCGTACTCGTCCGCCGCGACACAAGGGAAAAATATTTCGTCTCCCTTGATGAGCTTGAAACGAAAATTCCCGAAATTCTTGACGCTATCCAATCCTCGCTCTATAACGCCGCAAAAGAGAGCCTTTATTCCAGAATATACGACGCAGCGTCAATGGATGAGGCAAAGGACATAGCCGACAATAAGCCCGGCTTTATCCGTGCAATGTGGTGCGGCAGCTTAGAGTGCGAAATGAAGATGAAGGACGAGGTCGGCGTAACGAGCCGCTGTATCCCCTTTGACGAAAAGCCTATTTCCGACACATGCGTCTGCTGCGGCAAAAAAGCAAAATCCCTTGTATATTGGGGTAAAGCATATTAAAGCTTTTCCCATTAAAACAGGTCCTCCTT
>CAZIBK010000223.1:0-2465 GCA_964537125.1 uncultured Oscillospiraceae bacterium | reverse complement strand
TTCTTCGCGCTTAACGTAATGCGGACTGTAAAAAAGCGCCGAATAAGCAAATAAACGATTGCATTATTTCACTATATATAGTATACTTACGTTATAACAGTAATTGAAAGGAGCAAGAAAAATGAAAAAACTAATATCACTGGCGCTTACAATTGCGGTTTTATTCGCACTTGCGGCAGCGCCCATGCAAGCGCAGGCGGCTGACTTTGAATATGCCAAACCCGAGTACAGCGATGTAATCGCAACGGTCGAGAAGGTTAATGACTACTGGATCAAATTAAACAAAAGCAACGTCGGCTCATCCTTCTGGGAAAGAGGCGCATATAACGCCGGCAACATGGAAGCGTATATGTACACCGGCATTGAGGAATACAAAGACTATGCCGAGAAGTGGGCAAAAACCAATCAGTGGATGGGCAACCGCAACACCGGCGATAAAGCAAATTGGACTTGGGGCTACACGGGGGACGTCAATTCCACCGGCGCCCTCTTCGGCGACTGGCAAATCTGCTTCCAAACATACGCCGACCTTTATATCATGGACGAAGTAAAGGACGAAAATAAAATCGCCCGCGCAAGAGAAGTCATGGAATATCAGATGAGTAAAGACGAAGACTCATTCTGGTGGTGGGACGATTCGCTCTTTATGGTAATGCCTGTAATGGTAAAGCTCTATAACATCACCGGCAACACCCTCTATCTTGACAAGCTTTACGAATACTTCAAATATGCAAAGGAACTGATGTACGACGGCCCCGGAGGCATCCCCGCAGACGAATCCGGATATACGACCTCCGCAAGGCTCAAAAGCGGCGCGCAATACTCCGACGCGAACAGCTACACTCATCTTTTCTACCGCGACGCGAACTATGTATATCCTTTAAATCCCATTCCCGGCAGTGAAACAACCAAAAACTTCTGGGCGCGCGGCGGCGGCTGGGTATTTGCGGCTCTCAGCAAGGTGTTGGAAGCGACTCCCGAGGATTGGGAACATCGCGGCGAATTTTTAGAGCCCTATCTCGGCATGGCAAACGCGCTTAAGAACTGTCAGAAATTTGATGATCAGGGCAGAGGCTTCTGGACGCAGTCCGTTCTCGCTCACGATTACAGCTGCGACCCCTCCTATAACCCTTACGGCTACGAAACAAGCGGCACAGCCTTCTATACATACGGCTTCCTTTGGGGCATTAACTCAGGGCTTCTTGATGAAGATGAATATATAGACACTGCCCTTGCCGGTTGGAAGTACCTTACAGAGGTCGCTGTCAACGAAGACGGAAGAGTGGGCTATGTTCAGTGGGTAGGCGGCGAAGCGGGCAAGGCTGCCACCGCCGAGAACACACAGGACTTTGCGGTAGGCGCAACGCTTCTCGCGGGCTGTGAAATGGCAAAATACTTAGGCGGGATGCAGGGCTACTTCTATCCTTACCTTCAGAGGAAAATGGTCAATACGGTTTCCCTGAAAATCGACTCTCCGTATGTCTATAAGGACAGCGCTGTTTCCCTTATTGATGAAAACAATCCTTCCGTTATGCCCGTTATAGTGAACGACAGAACCTTGGTTCCCGTAAGAATTATCTCCGAAGGCTTAAAGGCGGAGGTCAATTGGGACGGCGACTCGCGCACCGTTACGGTAACAAACGGCGATACCGAAATCATTTTACAAATTGATAATCCCCAATACAGCGTAAACGGCGAAACAAAGACCCTTGACGCCGCTCCCACGCTTATAAACGACAGAACCTTCGTTCCCCTCCGCGCAATAAGCGAAGCGCTCGGCAAGCTTGTTTATTATAACGACAGCGAAAAAATGATTGTTATCGGCTATAAGAGCGACGCCTTCTATGATTGCGAAGCCAATATGGAAAAGATGCTCTCCGATATCCTTACAACAGGCTCAACGCCCGAAAAGAACCCCGTATTTAAGGATCTTGCGGGGCTTCCCGCAGCCATGAAGGATTCTGCGCTCATCAGACCGGTTTCCGCTGAGGCTACGGCAGAGCCCGAAAGCTTTAACTCTGTGTCAAACTCTATCGACTTTGACACAGGTACACGTTGGGCAAGCAATGTTGAATCCGATTTAACGGTCGATTTCGGCGAGGTTAAATACATGGAGAAAATCGGTATTAACTTCTGGAAGGGCGACAGCGGGGTAAGAACGACAAAGTTTGATCTCTACGTTTCCGAAGACGGCGTTAATTATGAACAGATTTTCTCAGGCGAAAGCCTTAACAACGTTGATTTTAATATTATCGACTGCGGCAAAAACGCAAGATATGTAAAAATTCACGGCTACCGCAACAGTGAAAACGAATGGGTTAATGTTTTTGAAGTTTTGGCTTACGGCGAAGGCACACAGGTTGAAACAAACCTAAAGTAATTTTAATACACCTACATCAATTCTCAATGAAATAACACAGCGCCGCAGGGATATGTCCCTGCGGCGCTGCAGACTGTCGAAAAAC
>CAZIBK010000222.1:0-2473 GCA_964537125.1 uncultured Oscillospiraceae bacterium | reverse complement strand
TTACCGTTCTGTTTTCCAAAAAAAGGCGGAGTAGGGCGGAAGAACGCTTCCGCCGCCGAAGTCGTGCGGAGAGCCGGTAATGAGGTCTGCCGCGGTTCCGCTTTGAGCGTCAAAGTGGGCTGTATATTCCCGATCATCGGCGTTTATAGCCACGAGTACGCGCTCGCTGCCGCATTTGCGCTCAAATATGCACTGCTTATTTGTGAGAAGAATGCTTTTAAAGGAGCCGTAATTGAGAGCGGGAGATTTTTTCTTGGCGTCCGCGAGACGGGATATCCAATCAAAGAGCTCATTTTCAACAGGCGCGTCAAAGGAGGGACGAAGGGCAGGGTCGCCCATTTTCTTATCAGCCTTTTCGCCCCATTCGCTGCCGTAGTAAACGCAGGGGATGCCGGGCATACCGAACATTAGCGCGTAGGCAAGCGGGAGATGCTTTTCGTTTGAAAGAACGGAGGCTATGCGCGAAACGTCGTGATTATCGACAAAGGAGAGCATATGTGTGCCTTTGTACGGACACCACGGATCTTCTCCGAACAGGCGCTGAAGCGAGTGGATTATTTCAAACATATTCATTGAGTTGAAGGAGGAATAAAGCCCCTTATAGCAGCCGTAGTTGGTGATGGAGTGGAGCAGGGAGTCCTTTATATAGTCGTTATTTGAGGTGTGAAGAACCTCGCCGACGAGGAAAAAGTCCTCCTTAAGGGAATTTGTAAGCTGCCGAAGCTCGCGGAGAAAATCGAGGTCAAGAAGATATGCCACATCGAGGCGAAGCCCGTCAATGCCCAGATTTTCAACCCAAAATTTGATTGCGGAGAAGATATGCTCCTTTACGGCGGGGTTCCTGAGATTGAGCTTGACAAGGTCGTAGTTGCCCTCCCAGCCCTCATACCAAAGACCGTCGTTATAATCGGAATTGCCGCCCAAGTTTATATTAAACCAATCGAGATAGGGGGAGCGTTCTCTTTTCTCGCACACATCGCGGAACGCCCAAAAGCCGCGCCCGACGTGATTGAAAACGCCGTCTATGACAACCCTTATGCCGTTTTCGCGGAGCGAGTCAAAGACCTCTTTGAAGTCGGATATTTCGCCGAGGCGGGAATCGGTCTTGAAAAAGTCGCGTGTGTTATAGCCGTGAGTGTCGGATTCAAATATAGGGCAAAAGTATACGGCGTTTGCGCCAAGCTTTTTGATATGGGGGATCCAGTCGATAACCTTTTTTATACGGTTGGTCTTGACAAGGTCGTTCTCAAAGGGAGCGGCGCAGAAGCCGAGAGGATATATCTGATAAAATACGCTTTCATAAGCCCACATGGCAAAGCCTCCTTGTATAATTATGCGGCTATTGTATCACAAACCGTTGGGGATTGCAAGAAGCGAAAGTGTGTGATATTATATATACGGTGATGTTAATGGCATATTATACATATATATTGAGATGCATGGATGATTCGCTTTACGCGGGGATAACTACGGATATACAAAGGCGAATGGAGGAGCATTTTTCAAGGGGCGGAAAATGCGCCAGATATACCCGCACTCGGGGCGCGAAAAAGCTTGAAGCGGCGTGGGAAAGCGAAAGCCGTGCCGCCGCTTCGCGGCTTGAATTTCAGATAAAGAGGCTCGGAAGGGCGCAGAAGGAAAATCTGATAAGGGAAAACGATTTTTCACCCTTCGGAGAAAAGGTCAATCCGAAGGATTATAAAAGAATAACGGACGCCGAAGAAAATATCTCCGCGCAAAAAGCAAAAATCCCTTGATTATATGACAGAAAAGTCATTTTTCAAGAGATTTTTGCTGCTTTTTGTTTTAAGGCATTATCTTATGAAATTTGTTCTTGCGGGCGGCTCGGGAGAAGGGATGCCGATACCGTTTTGCCTGCCTGCTTCGATACATTTCAGAAGCCATGCCATATTATGCCCGAGCATACGCATTGTGCGCATACCCTCCTCGTCGCGACAGACCTCATCGGGGGTAGAGCCGTGAACCATGTTCCAGTAGGAGGAGCCTACGATGGGCATATTTGAAATGGTGAAATATTTTGAGAGCTGGTCAAGCGAGGCTGTGGTGCCTGCCCGGCGTGCGGAGGCAACCGCTGCGCCCGGTTTATACTGCATTTTTTTGTTGCCGGCGTAAAACAGGCGGTCAAGGAAGGAGGTTATCGCGCCTGAGGCGGAGGCGTAATGGACGGGAGTGCCGAAGACGAAGCCGTCACACTCGTCAAGCTTGGAGAGGGTTTCGTTTAAAGCATCGGAATCGGTGACGCAGCGCCCGTTCCGAGAGCAGAAGCCGCAGCCCATACAGCCGCTTTTGGTAAGACCGGCGTAAACTATCTCTGTTTCAATGCCTTCCTTGTTGAGCGTTTTTGCGACCTCCGAAAGGGCGGTGTATGTACATCCCGCTTTATTGGGGCTGCCGTTTACAAGCAATACTTTCATAATGATCATCCTTTCTTAATTATATATTATATATTTAT
>CAZIBK010000221.1:0-2474 GCA_964537125.1 uncultured Oscillospiraceae bacterium | reverse complement strand
AATTATATCACACCTTTTTACCTTTTTCAACATTTTACTTGAAAACGGCGGCGTTTTTATATATAATCATTTTAGAAATATCGCTTTTCAGGAGAAAAAACCATGCTTCAGACAGGAATCGTACAAAAGCTTTATCACAATACCGCCCAAATTAAAATTACGCGCTCCTCCGCCTGCGGAGAAAGCTGCGCTTCCTGCGGTCTGTGTCCGGGCAAAGAAATGCTTGCGGAAGCGGACAACGCCGTCGGCGCGGCTGTCGGCGATACGGTTTTGATTGATATGTCCGATAAAAAGGTGCTGAGCGCGGCGTTTTTGGTGTATATAGTTCCGCTCATCGCCCTTGTTTCGGGGTATTTTACAGGCGCCGCAATCTTTAAAGCCGAAACGCCCGCCGTTTTATCCGCCCTTATTCTCATGGCAGCTTCTTTTTTGGCGGTTATGCTTATTGACAAAAAGGTAAAACGCCGCTTCACGCCCCGAATAGTCCGCGTAATTTCACACTCCGAGGAATAACGCCATGAAAAATTCAAAAAAAAATTTGAAATGGGCGCTTATATTTCTGCTTTTGATAATTATATGCTCTGTCATAGCATTTCTTCACGGAAACCTCGAAAAGGGGAAGACCGCTCAAATTCTCCGAAGCGGAAATGTTATCCGCACAATAGATTTGGAAAACGTGGACTCCCCCTATGAATTTAAGGTCTCCTCCGAAAACGGAGGCTACAATATTATCCGCGTGGAAAAAGGCAGAATTGCCGTAACCGAGGCAAGCTGCCCCGACAAGGTATGTGTGCATCAAGGCTTTATAGATGACGGCTCGGTTCCCATAGTATGCCTGCCGAACAAATTATCCGTTGTAATTATATCCGATAACGATTTAGATGCCGTGACAGGAGGCGCTTTGCGGTGAATACAAGAAAATTAACCTTTTTATCACTCCTATTGGGACTTTCAATGATTATTTTTATACTTGAAGCGCAGATACCCCCTATCGCGCCGATTCCGGGTATCAAGCTCGGGCTTGCCAACGTCATCAATCTTATGGCGTTGTATATGTTCGGGCGGAAGGAGTCCTTCGGAATCCTTGTGCTGCGAATTGTTTTGGCAAGCGTTTTTATGGGGAATTTTTCCGTATTTATGTACAGCTTTTCCGGCGGCGTAATCTGCTTTTTATTTATGAGTACCGCAAGGATTTTTATACCCGAGGAAAGAATGTGGGTTACGAGTATTTTCGGCGCGGCAGGGCATAACATAGGGCAGATTCTGACCGCGGTTTTCATTTCGGGAACGCCTCAGGTAATATGGTATCTGCCCGTTTTGCTGATTTCGGCTGTGATAACGGGCGCTTTTACCGGCATTGCCGCACAGCTTACTTTAAAAAGGCTCCGCAAAGCCGGAGGAGGAAAATAATGCGCAAAAGGCTTCTGATTATCCCCCTTCTCGCAGTATCTCTTTTGTGTGGCTGCGCGCAAAATTACACGGAATATACAAAAACCGTTTTCGCTATGGACACTGTGATGGACTTAAAAATATATTCCGAAAATGAAGATGCGCTTTCAATGGCCGAGGATGAAATCAGGCGCATAGATTCTCTCCTTGACCGCGGAAACGCCGAAAGCGAAATTTACAAAATAAATTCCGATAAGTCCGCGTCTGTTTCAGCTGAAACGGCGCAGATTTTATCCGCCGCCCTTTCCGTTTCCGAAAGAACGCACGGCGCGTTTGATATTACAATAGCTCCCGTTATGGACTTGTGGGGCTTTTACGGCGGCAATTTCCGCGTCCCGTCCGAAGGCGAAATTTCTTCCGCGTTGGAAGGCGTCGGATATGAAAAAATACTGCTTGACGAAAACAGTATCTCAATTCCTTATAACTCCTCCATAGACCTGGGCGGAATCGGCAAGGGATACGCCTCCGACCGCGTTATAAGCTTACTTAAGGAAAACGGCGTTTCCTCGGCGATAATTTCCCTCGGCGGCAATGTGCATACCCTCGGCTCCCGCCCGAACGGCAGCGGCTGGACGGTCGGTATTCAAAGCCCCGACGACACATCTCTTATTCTCGGAACTCTTACTGTTCGCGATAAAGCCGTCGTAACCTCCGGCGGCTACCGGCGCTTTTTTGAGGAAAACGGCAAATTCTATCACCACATAATTGACCCGAAAACGGGAAAGAGCGCCGAAAGCGGACTTTCCTCTGTAACAATCGTCTCGGACAGCGGAACCTTGGCGGACGCCCTCTCCACCGCGCTTTTCGTCATGGGGCTTGATGAAAGCATCGCTCTTTGGTCTGACAGCGGCGATTTTGACGCCGTACTCGTCACCTCGGACGGCGAAATTTATATCACCGAGGGTCTGAGCGGCATATTTGAATGTGATACAGACTACAGCGTTATAAAAAAACAGACGGCAGATTAGCCCGTAAAAGTCCTTTTACGGGACAAACAAGCTGTCATGATAAATACTCTCATCGGA
>CAZIBK010000220.1:0-2496 GCA_964537125.1 uncultured Oscillospiraceae bacterium | reverse complement strand
AATCGACCTTAGGGTCGATTTTTTTGTCGTTATTTTGGGGAATTTTTATAAAGGAAAAGTGAAATGAGGCAGGGAATATTACAGTGGAAAGGAATGGTAAAATATGGCTGTAAAATTCAAAAGAGCGCCCAATGCGGTGATAGTAAAAATAGACGGGGAGATAGATGCGGAGAGCGCAAATTCGATGCGGCGGATGATTGATGTGGAGTATGACGAGCTTGGCGTGAGGGATATGATATTTGATATGTCGGGCGTAACGTTTATGGATTCGTCGGGCATAGGTATGATAATAGGAAGGTATAAGAGGGTATGCGCCATAGGCGGAAGCGTGAAGATAATAGGCGCGGACAGAAAGGTAAAAAGAATTATAGAGCTGTCGGGGCTCGGAAGAATAGTAAAGGTAGTGAACGGTAATGACTAATCATATGAAGACGGAATTTGAGGCAAAGGAGGTGAATGTTTCATTTGCGAGAGTTGTTGCGGCGGCTTTCATTGCGCGGCTTGACCCTACCCTTGACGAGGTTGAGGACGTCAAGGTGGCAGTGTCGGAAGCGGTGACCAACGCCATTGTACACGCGTACGACGGTCGGGAGGGCAGGATTGTGATGGAGTCGTTTTCCTATGACAAAACGGTTATGGTGAGCATACGCGATTTCGGAAAGGGAATAGAGGACATAGAAAAGGCGAGGGAGCCGCTGTTTACAACCAAGCCCGGAGAGGAGCGGAGCGGACTTGGGTTTACGGTGATGGAAAGCTTTATGGATTCGTTACATATAGAGTCGAGGGTCGGAGGCGGAACGACGGTGACTATGACAAAGAGAATAGGGAGCTCCGAGGATGAGTGATGAAACTAAAAGGCTGATAATGGCGGCGCAGCGGGGAGACGAAAAGGCGGCGGAGGAAATCGTGAAGGAAAATACAGGGCTGATAAGGAGCGCAGTCAGACGCTTTTACGGGAGAGGCGAGCCGGACGACCTGTTTCAATTGGGTTCAATCGGGCTTATAAAAGCGGTAAAGAGGTTTGATTTGAGCTACGAGGTGGAATTTTCGACATATGCCGTACCGATGATAATAGGGGAGATAAAACGCTTTCTGCGTGATGACGGGCTGATAAAGGTCAGCAGAACGGCAAAGGAATACGCGGCAAAGATACGGCGGATACGAAGCGAGGAGGGGGATATTGAGCTTGGCGTAATAGCGGACAGGCTTAATATAAGCTATGAGGACGCGGTTTATGCCCTTGAAGCCACCGCGCCGCCGGAATCCATAGACAAAAATGTATATGACGATGAAAACAATATGACGCTGGGAGACAAAATCGCCTCGGACGACAGCGAAGAGGAGCGGGTGACGAAAATCGCGCTTAAGAAGGCGATAGAAAACCTGCCCGAGCGTGACAGGCAGCTAATTGCGCTCAGATATTACAAGGAATTTACTCAGAGCAGGACGGCGAAAATACTGGGAATAAGCCAGGTGCAGGTGTCGAGGCTGGAGAAAAAAATTATAGCGGAAATACGGGGAATGATTTGCACCGGGTAAATTTTAGTTTTGTGTTGCAAAACATGATTCGGTGTGTTAAAATAAAGATAGCCGGAGTGAAAGTCCTTTCACGTCAGCCTCCGGCAGGAGATTGAATTTAATTCCTATTTGTGCCGACGCAGGGACGGCGGAATGGAGATTATTATTGAGTGAGGGGAAATACATATGAAAGAAAGAATATATTCAATACCGCTTACCGACGCGCTGAACGAGGATTGCGACTGCATTATGTGCCGGGTTGCAAAAAACATGGAGAGCGAAAATATCGACTATTTTCTCGGACCGTCCATGATGGAACCCGAATGCAGAATGGTCACGAATAACCGCGGCTTTTGCCAAAAGCATCTTGCGGCGCTTTATGAAAGAGGGAACAGGCTGTCGCTTGCGCTTATGCTCGACACACATATTGAAGAGGTGCGCGGAAGGATAAAGCGCAAGACGAAGCATTTCAAGCTCGGCGGCGTCGCCTCGGGCGGCGCAAGGAAGAGCATTGAAAAGATAACGGACGAATTGGGAAAGATAGTTTCCTCCTGCGCGGTGTGCGACAAGCTTAATAAGGAAATAGAGGCGGCAGCGGGAAACCTTGTGTATCTTTGGGATCAGGAGAGCGAATTCCGCTCAAAGTTCGCAAGGTCTAAGGGATTATGTATGCCGCATATGAAAATGGTGCTTGACGCAAGCCCCGATGAGCTTTCGGGCAAAAAGCTCGAAGAGTTTGTAAGGGAGCTGTGCAATTTGCAGTCGTCGAGGCTTGATGAGCTTAATGAGGATGTGCATTGGTTTACACAAAAATATGATTACAGAAATCAGGACGCGCCCTGGGGAAATGCGAAGGACGCGCTGCCCAGAGCGGTGAAGAAGCTCGGCGGAGAATAAAAACGGGACGTCTATTATGCGGCTCCGAAAAAAGTCAGAATTTCTATAGCGCGGCAGTTTATCGGCTGCCGCGCTGTTTTT
>CAZIBK010000219.1:0-2573 GCA_964537125.1 uncultured Oscillospiraceae bacterium | reverse complement strand
AATATTTCTATGATGTAATATCTTGCCGAAAGCGGACTCATCGTTATTTTGACGCAGCCGTCCTCAATTGCCTCAGCAGCATTGTCGGGATAGGAGGCGCAGCCGGAGTATATATCGCGGTCTGACGCCAATATGAGGCGGAGCGCTGACGCGCCGGATATGCCGAGAGCTATATCGGTCTCCTCGTCCGAAAAGTTAAACACTGCCGCAATCCTGCCCGCGGAGGAGACGCGCTCAAAGGCGCAGACAGATTTGGGATTGTTGCCGCAAAGCAGCCAATTAAAGCCGTCGCGGCGGTAATCGCGCTCCCAAAATTCGCTGTGATTGAGATATACAAGGTTCAGGTCGCGCATGAAGCGGTGAAAGGAGGAGTGGAGCGGGTATTTTAAAATATCCCAGTCAAGCTCGCGCTTTTCGTCCCATTCGCGAAGGTGCGCAAGCTCGCCGCCCATAAAGTTGAGCTTTTTCCCGGGGTGGGCGTACATATACATATAAAGCGCCCTTGCCGCGGGGAACTTACGCTCATAGCCGCCGTCCATTTTCTGCGCTATTGACGCCTTGCCGTGAACGACCTCGTCATGGGAAAGGGGCAGGAGAAAGCGCTCGTTGTAGTAGTACATCATCGAAAAGGTGAGATTGTTGTACTTGCGCTCCTTCTCGCGCGGGGGAGACTGAAAATAGGAAAGAGTGTCGTTCATCCAGCCCATGTCCCACTTGTAGTCAAAGCCCAATCCGCCCTCGGAGACAGGCTTTGTAACTCCGGGGAAATCGCTTGAATCCTCCGCGGCAAGGATTATGCCGGGGTGCATTTTTCGGAGAGTCTCGTTCATGTTCCGAAGAAAGTTTACGGCGCCGGTGTTTACGCCGCGAGCCTTTTCGCCCTGCCAGTAAATCATATTGCTGACAGCGTCAAGCCTCAGCCCGTCAAAATGGTAGCGTGTGAGCCAGAAGTCGGCGGCGCTTTGCAAAAAGCTCCTGACCTCGCCGCGTGAGTGCATGAAATTGCAGCTGCCCCATTCGCTGACGCCGACGTCGCTGCTTGGATATTCGTAAAGCGCGCTGCCGTCGAATTTTGCGAGGGCATACGAGTCCGCCGCAAAGTGTACGGCTACAAAGTCAAGAAGTACGCCGATATTGTTTTTGTGGCATTGCTCGACAAAGTACATAAGACCTTTCGGGTCTCCGTAGCGGCTTGTGGCGCTGAAGAACCCCGTCTGCTGATAGCCCCACGACTCGTCGCAGGGGTGCTCGGCAATGGGCATCAGTTCAAGATAGTTATAGCCGTTTTTTACGAGGTACGGAATGATAAGATCCGCAAGCTCGTAATACGAATACCAAGCCTCCCGGGCCCCGCCCTTTTTCTTCCACGAGCCGAAGTGCATCTCGTAAATGCTGAGGGGCTTATCATACATATTTGAGCGGCTTTTCATCCACTCATCATCGTGAAATATGTAATCGAGATTTTGTATGACCGAGGCGGAAGCGGGTCTGAGCTCCATGGCGCAGCCGTAGGGGTCGGCGCGGTCAATTGCCTGACCGTTGGCGGTTATTTTGTATTTGTAGCGCATTCCCTCCTTTGCGCCCCAAATGTCAGCCTCCCAAAAGCTGCCGTCGTGTACGCGGTGCATATACTCGGGCGTCCAGCCGTTGAAGTCGCCTATGACGGCAACGCTGTCGGCATTGGGCGCGAACACCCGAAAGGAGGTCACATCCCCGTAATTGTGCGCGCCGAGATACTCGTACGCTTTGAAATTTTCGCCGGTATAAAATGAATATAAATCCATGTGCATTTCCTCCGAAGGTTTATTGACTACAGTCGATTATCAGTCTATAATTGAATTACTCGCGGCGCAATAATCAATATAACACAACGGTCGGTTAAGCGACATATTTTGAATTTAGTCGAGGTGATTGAAATGGATCTTCGCGCGAAGAAAACAAGAAGCAGCATCATAAGCGCTTTTTTGGAGCTGAGAAGCAAAAAGCCCCTTGAAAAAATAACAATCAAGGAGCTCAGCGAGCTTGCCATGATAAACAAGGCAACGTTTTATCTTCATTTCAGGGATATATACGACCTGTCGGACTTCCTTGAAGAAAAGCTGGTTGACAGCGTAATCAAGGGACTTTCCATGCCGGAAAGGTTTGCTGAGGATCCGGGCGGCATTGTTACGGAGCTTACGGAGGGCTATATCGCCCGCTACGATCTGCTGAGAATTGTCTTTGAGGGCAAGCAGTCGGATCATCTCGTCCGCAGGATCGAGGACGGAATAAAAAAAGCGCTTTTTGAAAAGCGCCCAGAATGGAAGGACGACACGCAGATGAATGTCTTTCTGAGCTTCTGCATCTGCGGATCATATTATTCATTTCTTGAAAATATGCACCGGGGCGAGAGCCGAGTCGTTTCGCAGATAGCGCGTATGACGGAGGCGGTCGCGGCGTGCGTCAAGGATGAGCAAGGATAACCGAACTGCGGAGACTTAGTTCGTCACACCTTTTGGCTCGGAGGGGGTACGGATATAAATGCTTACAATCGCTATTTATGATATGTTTCGTTATTGTTTATTTTAAATGCG
>CAZIBK010000218.1:0-2599 GCA_964537125.1 uncultured Oscillospiraceae bacterium | reverse complement strand
CGGTCTGCGGCAATTGCCGCAGACCGATTTTTGTCTATTCGACATAGGCGTACTCGCCCATGAAAAGTATCTCGTTATTTGTATCGTCTTTAACCGCAAACGCAAACGGCTTGTCAAACGCAACATCCACAGGCTCGGGAGGAAGACTGCTGCCGGCCATTGCAAGCGCGGTAACCGCCGCCGCCTCCGTTCCCTTTTCATCAACATTGATATATGTTTTATGCAAAACCTTGTCTATCCACATAGTTCCCTCGTCAAACATATTCTCAAATTCGGCATTTTTTGAAAATGCTTTGTTTATACCGATCGCCTTCATCATCTCGTTAACTGTGGCAGAAAACTCTATCTTAAATTTCGGCATTGAAAGATTTACATATCTTCTTTCCATCTGCGCCGCCTTCAACTCAATAAGCGACTCAATGTTTTCGCAGTCGCTCATCGCCAAATACATAGAAATATTTGCCTTTGCCTCTAAAAGTGTCTCTTCATTCGTTTCCTCATCATAAGCCCGCATCTTGTATTTGTACGGAAGCTTAATAATAACGCCGTCTTCGCCCTTATACAGCTCAAAGTAATCTGTCTGATGCATAAAGTCTGTTTCCTTTACAGACCCGTCGCGCGAAGTAAAATCGCCCTTTTCTGTGGCGCCCTCAATAAATTCGTTCTGCCATGCCCCTTTAAAATATACCGCATTCACCAATGCAGCCCAAAAGTCATTATCCGAAATTATGCTCGGTATTTTGCCGTTTGTGGCGTCATTTACCCAACTGTTTATACTCTCAACGGCAGTTTCATCATCTACGGTACTCGCCTCGGCATTATAGTATGTACTTGTTGTATCGGCAAATTCTTCCGAAAATTTCTGATTTGTCTTGCTCTCGTTCAGCCATATGGAATTTGACACCTTTAGATTTATTAAGTCGCTTTCCTCATAATCGGTTATCAGCTTCTTCGCGCGCTCATTGAAAGCGTTGAGATCGTCAATATCGAGCGCGTCAAGGATTTCATTCTTTGTCTCTCCCTCAGCTCCGTTTGCTGCCATCGCAAACGCCATTTTTATCGATAATGGTGAAAACATATAGTTTTTATCCTTCGGCATTTGGGCGTTCAGTCTGTCCGCAAAGCTCGCATCAGTCTTGCTTTCGGCTGTGAACAATCCCTCAAAATTGTTCTCGCTGTAAACCCCTTTCTCTATAAGGCTTTCATAAAGCGTCTTTCCCTCCGGGGTTTTCGCGAGCAGAGCCGAATAGCATATTCTTGCCGCATCGCTTCGCGTCAGCTCTAAGCTGTTATATACAACGCTCTTTGTAAAATTATCCGTTAAAACTCCGTATTCCGCGCCGAGATCATATGCGTTATCAACGGTAACATCCTTGTAACCGAGTGCAGAAAGCAGTATCTTTGTAAATTCCTTCCCTGTTACGCTGCGGTCAGGCTCAAACGTTGTCGGACTTGTTCCCTGTATGTAGCCGGCACGGTAAAACTTTTCTATCGCATCGTTTGCCCAATGCCCCTGCATATCCTCAAAGCTCGCTGCATATCCGATATCGGTAAATACGGCTCCCGATACCCTCCAAATAAGCAGCACTGCCTCCGCGCGGGTTACATTTCTTTCAAGCTCAAGCCCCTTATCAGTTCCTATGAGGATCCCTATCTTCAAAAGAGCTTCAACCTCCCGACTGTCTTCCGACAATAGCGGTATATCCTCTCTGTCAAGAACGGTTTCCGCCGCGTCTGCATTTACGGCAAACAGCATTGCAAAAGCAAGCATAAAACAAATAAATTTTTTCATATTTCATCAACCCTTTCATCTATAACACTTTTTTCAAACCCGAAAAGTTGCATAGATTTTAAAAAAGCTCCGCCTATACCTGCGGAGCTTCATTTTGTTCTTTTTCTTCCTCTGCTCTCTTTTGTGCCGCAATTTTTTCAAGCTCTTCTGCCCTCTTGCGTTCCTTTTCATAAATAGAACAGCCGATTATACGCTCAAGAGTGCCCACTATCACGACCAAAGCCATTGCCGCAATAATAAGCCCTCCGAAAGCCTCGATGCTCATGTTGTAAAAAAGCGTCGGCAGTTCCCGAAGACTTATATCCGAAACGAGCAGCACAGCAAAAATAACTATGCCCACAACAATTGCCGCGGCTAACATAAGCCCCTGCCTTAAGCCCGAAAGGGAATCCATAGTCGTAAAGTCAATACTGTTGCCGCAGTTTTCACATCCTGCCTTTTCAAGAAATATTGTCTTTATCTTTATATCAGCGCCGCACTTGTTGCACTTAATCTTGCTCATTACACAATCCCTCTTTCTTATGTAAATAAAACAAAAGCCCCGCAATGCCGTAATTAGGAGCGTAGTTTAAACCTGCGTGTGCAGGTGGGTGAACTCCGTACTGCTCATGGGTTTCTTTCTTCGTCGGTGTTACCCGAGGGAAAGCTTACTCGCCACAGTCCGAGACCGTTCTCCCGTTTAAGATGTGTTGGTTTAAAATGATGCCCCGATATACACGCACATCGCAGAGCGCTTTGTTTATATTTTTATTATACCACGTATTATATGAAAAATCAATCCAAAAACTCAAATTCGTCCTTATTATT
>CAZIBK010000217.1:0-2642 GCA_964537125.1 uncultured Oscillospiraceae bacterium | reverse complement strand
TTTCCCAAAACAGCTTTGGACGCAACACTTATCATTGTAAGCAGCTCCCTTTTACCGATTTTAACTTGCATTTCTTAGTTCCTCCTTGTCTTTTTTATTCCAGAATATCAAATAGCGTGAACTGGTCGTTCGTTTCCTCTGTCGTTTTCAAATACCCTACGCCGTCCCGAAAGTAATCTGCGTTAAGCTCCGTACCTATCCCGTAACGCCCCATTTTTACCGCGATATACGGAACGGTAAACAGTCCCGCAAACGGGTCAAACACCGTATCGCCCTTGTTGCTGTAGCGGTTTATGATACGCTCAACAATATCAATCTGCAAGGGGCAAACGTGCATTGTCTGTTTCCGTCGGCTCTGATTTGTGTTAAGCGTTTTCATACGGTTTATATCGTCCCATATATTATCCGACCAAGACGATGGAGCGACTACCATAAACGTAGACGGTAATTTGCCGTTTTTATCAAGCTCCTTAGCAAGCTCGATATGCTCGTCATAGTTATACACATTATCGCGACTGTATTTCTTGTACAGCTTTTGCATAATCTTGGTATCGGCGTTTACAATCTCGTCCTTGCTTACAAGCCTGTCGCCGCTTGACCGCCAAAATCCGTGAGCGTCAAGCTGCCATTGCGCACGCGTGTAATCGTCCTTTGATTTGGTTACGGGTATATCGGCATATGCCTTTGACCTATCCGTCGGCAGCTTGCGGAACAACAGTATATATTCCTCGCAGCCTACGCCCATTTTACTGCCATCCTTGCATTGCTCCGTCCAACCTAAGCGGTATGTCTGGTTATTTTCCCGTACAACGTCCGTAAGTACCGTTATCATTCCGAAAAATTGAAACCCGTGCTTCATATAGTGCTGTATACACATCGCGTGAAACGGCTCCACCGTCGGCATTCCCGTGCCTGTCGCGTTTCCGAACAGGATTCTGTCCTTAACGTGTATAGCCGCAACGCGTCCCGGCTGTAAAATCCGTAAAAGCTCCGGCGTTAAATAGTCTAACTGCTCAAAGAACTTTGCCGTTGTGGCGTTATGTCCGAAATCGTTATAGTTTGCGCTGTACTCATAATGGTTTGAAAACGGTATCGATGTATGTATCAGACCTATGCTGTTATCTTCCATTTTCCGCGCTTCCTCTACGCAATCGTTCAATACCGCTTTATAATTTGTGCCTGTAACCTCCACTCTATCAACTCCTAACTTCCTTTCAAGGCTCATACTCCCGGCGTCGGACAAGCCGTATTTTTTTATTATTTCCGTCATTTTTTCCGTCAGCCTGTTGTGCTGCCGCCATTTCTGTTTCAGGACGTTTAATATGCCCTCCTCGTTTTCCGTGTAGATAATATCGATAACTACCTGTTTATCCTGCAAAAATCGGTATATACGGTGTATCGCCTGTATAAAATCATTAAACTCATAATCTATTCCCAAAAATATAGCTCTGTGGCAATATCTCTGAAAATTACAGCCGCTTCCCGAAAGCTCCTTTTTTGTCGCAAACAGTCTTGTTTTACCGTTTTGAAAATCAATAACGCGCTTTTCGCGAACTTCATAATCTTGACTGCCGTATATGTCCACTATATCCGGCATAGCTTTTTTCAAGGCTTTGCGTTCCGCTTCAAGGTCGTGCCATATTATGAAATTGTTATCGGGTTCGTTATCAATAATCTCTTTCGCTTTCTTGACCCTTAAACCGATACTGTCCCGTTTTTCTCTCGCGCACTCCGACAGCGATAACGCCAAATCCTTTGTAAGCATATATTGTCCGTCCCTGTCAACCGTTATGTCGTCAAAGGTTATGCGGTGATAATTGATTTTCATAGGCGGCAAATCATAGCCTGTATCGTCATAGCCTAAATCGGACGGCTTTGTTATAAATAACGCCCACGATGACAACCATATCCAAAACTCATCTTCTCGCTCCGGATAGAGTGTTAAATGATTTGCCTTCGTACTGTCGCGCTTAAAAAACCGCGTCAGAGCTTGTCCCGTATCCATGATTTCAAGATAGCCGGCATAGTGTATAAGCTCTTTGTATTTATTCGGCGACGGCGTAGCAGTGTTTACAAGCTTGTACGGCACGCCCTTGAACTTGTCAAGAAACGTCTGATATGTCTTTGACCCGAAGCTCCTAAGTACCGCCGCCTCGTCAAGCGATGTCGCGGTGAAATATTTCGGTTCAATATCGCCGTCGCGGACTCTCTCGTAATTCGTTAGAAGTATGCGCCCGCTTGCAGCTCTGACCTCCGCCATATTCCGTACATATTGCGGCTCGTCCAAGCCTAAAAGCTCTACCGCGTCGCGTTTAAATTCCTGCTTTACTCCGAGCGGTAATACTATAAGCGCTTGACCGCCGACCTTTCGGGTAATTATGTTGCACCATTCAAGCGCCTGTACTGTTTTGCCTAACCCAAAGCTCTCAAACAGCGCCCTTCTTCCTCCGCGTACCGCCCAAATTACAGCGTCGCGCTGATGTGGAAGCAGTATGGGATTGACGTCGGAAGCGTCGATTTCAAATCCGCTTTTCGGTGCAACGTCTATTTTTTCTTTTAGAAAATCTATATAGTTCATCTGCCCACACATCTCCATGCCGCCGCGTATTTTGGATTTTTGCAAATTATATTCTGCTTCTTTT
>CAZIBK010000216.1:0-2695 GCA_964537125.1 uncultured Oscillospiraceae bacterium | reverse complement strand
AGGGGAAACTTCCGCTTCCCCTTTGGTTTGTTTATTTCAAAGCGTCCTTTCTGGAAAGGTTTATTCTTCCCAGTCGGTCAAACTCGATTACCTTTACTACTATCTCATCGCCCACGGAAACAACGTCGCTCACCTTTTCAACTCTCTTTTTGTCGAGCTTGGAGATGTGAACGAGACCTTCCTTCCCGGGAAGAAATTCAACAAAGCAGCCAAAGTCCATAATTCTCGTTACGGTGCCTGTGAATACTTCGCCTATCTGTATATTTCCGCAGATGCCGTCAATTATCTTCATTGCCTTTTCGGCGGCTTCCTTATCGGGAGTGGAAACGAATACCGTGCCGTCGTCCTCGATGTCAATCTTAACGCCCGTAAGCGCTGTTATCTTCTGGATAGTCTTGCCCTGCTTGCCGATAACGTCGCCTATCTTCTCGGGGTCGATATTCATTGTGAATACCTTCGGAGCGTACTTGGAAATTTCCTCTCTCGGCTCGGAAATTACCGGAAGCATACACTCGTCAAGGATTTTGAAGCGCGCCGCTCTCGTCTTTGTAAGAGCTTCCATTATTATTTCCGGCGTAAGACCGTCTATCTTTATATCCACCTGAATTGCCGTTACGCCCTTCTTTGTTCCCGCAACCTTAAAGTCCATATCGCCGAAGAAGTCCTCCAGCCCTTGGATATCGACCATTGTTATGAAGCGGTCGCCCTCGGTCACAAGACCGCAGGAAATACCCGCAACGGGAGCCTTAATCGGAACGCCGGCGTCCATAAGAGCAAGCGTGGAGCCGCATATACTGCCCTGAGAGGTGGAGCCGTTGGAGGAAAGAACCTCGGAAACAACTCTCAGCGCATAGGGAAATTCCTCAGGCGAGGGGATTACGGGAACGAGCGCCTTTTCCGCAAGAGCGCCGTGACCGATTTCTCTCCTTCCGGGACCGCGGCTTGCGCGTGTTTCGCCTACCGAGTAGGACGGGAAGTTATACTGATGCATATATCTCTTCTCGGTGTCCTCATCTATGCCGTCAAGAAGCTGCGCCTCAGAGAGCATACCGAGCGTTACCGTTGTGAGAACCTGCGTCTGACCGCGTGTGAAAAGACCCGAACCGTGAACTCTGGGGAGGATGCCGACCTCAGCGGAAAGCGGACGGATTTCGTCAAGCTTTCTGCCGTCAACGCGCCTGCCCTCGTCAAGAATCCAACGGCGAACGATATATTTCTGGAGCTTATATATAGCCTCGTCGATGATAGCTGTTTCCGTTTCGGGATACTTGTCCGCCATAGCGGCGTAAACCTCCTCGTAAACGGGCTTAAGGCGTTCTTCACGGATGTTCTTGTCATCGGTGTCGAGGGCGTATTTAACCTTGTCTATGGCAAAAGCCTTGACGTCCTCGAACAAATCCTCCGGAACGACAATGGGAGTATATTCAATCTTCTCCTTGCCGATTTCCTTCTGAATACCCTCTATAAATTCGCACATTTTTTTGATTTCCGTATGCGCTGTCATAATGCCTTCAAAAATAGTCTCCTCGGGAATCTCGTTGCCGCCGGCTTCAATCATGTTGACCTTTTCCTTTGTACCGGCGATAGTGAGGAACATTTCGGACACGCCGCGCTCCTCAAGATTGGGGTTTAAAACAATTTTCCCGTCCACAAGACCTACCGCAACGCCCGCGATGGGACCGTTAAACGGCGCGGGCGAAATGGATGCCGCGACAGACGCGCCGAGCATTGCCGCTACCTCAGGCGAGCAGTCGGGGTCAACGCTCATTACAGTTGTAACGATGGAAACGTCGTTGCGAAGATCCTTCGGGAAAAGGGGACGCATCGGGCGGTCAATACACCTCGACGCAAGAACCGCCTTTTCGGAGGGACGCCCCTCTCTTTTAAGATAGCTTCCGGGGATTTTGCCCGCGGCATAGAGCTTTTCCTCATAGTCTACCGACAGCGGGAAAAAGTCAACGCCTTCGCGGGGCTTTGCCGAAATGGTGCATGCGGCATGGACGACGGTGTCGCCGTAGCGGACGAGGCACGCGCCCGACGCAAGCTGAGCCATTTTGCCTGTTTCCACAACCAACGGTCTGCCCGCAAATGTTGTTTCAAATGTTCTGAACATATACTCTTCCTCCTATAAAAATTTTTTTGAGGAGGACTTATGATTTTTATCACTTATATATATCCGCCGATTACAGTGGACATATATAAGTGATAAGCGAATACTCATAAGTCCTCTTAATTAAAACAAGGCGGAACAATATGCTGCTCCGCCTTGCGCGTGGATTACTTTCTCAAGCCGAGTTTAGCAACGAGTGCACGATATCTTTCAATATCCTTCTTCTTGAGGTAGTCGAGGAGACCGCGTCTCTTACCTACCATCATGAGAAGACCGCGTCTCGAATGGTGATCCTTTTTAAATACCTTAAGATGTTCGTTGAGGTGATTGATTCTCTCTGTGAGAAGCGCAACCTGAACCTCGGGAGATCCCGTATCTGTCGGAGACAACCGGTACTCCTTGATAATTTCCGCTTTTCTTTCGGGTGACATTGCGATTCCTCCTAAAATAATATTCCCGCCGACCAAAGGAAAAGGTCGGAGACCCCAAAACCCTTGACCGAGGATAAGGCATTATACACGCCAAAACAGAGGATATCATAAAACGGCAGGCTTGTCAAGGATAAAATAAGTAATTTTTAGAATC
>CAZIBK010000215.1:0-2725 GCA_964537125.1 uncultured Oscillospiraceae bacterium | reverse complement strand
AAATTAAATAATATGCAAAAATCACAATATTTCTATTGATTAAAATGAAATTGTGTGTTAAAATTATTGTATAATTTATGTGCAGACGTCCCCGTCTCTTACGCATACTTTAGTAAAGGCGGCGGGTTTCGTTTCAGGATTTTGGTGAGAGTTATAATTTTCCATTGAAACCCTGAGGAGCTGACGCTCCCTGCGCCGGTTGCAATCGTTCACAAGCTCTGTTTCAAGCGAGCTTGCCGGAGCATTGCTCCGATTTAAATAAAATATTTATACGGAGGAGTTTATTATGAAAAAAGTATTGGCGTTTATTGTCGCTTTGGCGATGGTATTGTCGGTAATCCCGGCTTTTGCTGCGGATAAGAACGGAGAAGACGCGGCGGAACTCGGCGGCAGGTATTATGCCATAACAAATTTGGCAACGGGAAAAAGTCTTGCACCTCTTTGCTACAGCGAGGAAAACGGTACAAAGCTCACTACATATGTTCAGGTTGAAAATCTTCTGTTGATAAACACGGACTTTCAGTGGCGGCTGGGTAAGATGGGCGAGGGCATATATACTATATCCAACGCATCATCCGGCAAGTCGATAGACATACCGTCCGCGTCTAAAGAGGCGGGAACAGCGGCGATTATCTATACTACAAGCGGAAACAGCAATCAGCAGTGGAAGTTTGAGGAGGCCGAGAGCGGAGTTTATACCATAAGCGCCGTTCACTCCGGGCTTTATCTCGACGCATCGGGTTCAAGAGTGATTCAGGCGGAGAAAACGGGCAGTGACTATCAGAAGTGGACGCTTACCTATACAGGCGATTCTCAGCTTACAAGCGTTCTTGATTCCGAGGGTTATAGCCTTCTTTCGGATACCGAAAAGGACGGATTTAAGCGTTATATGTTCGGTTCCCTTCCGGCTTGCTATACGGTTGCAAACATAGCCGAGAGCTACCTCATGGGCAACGATTACAACAATGCCTCTCCGGAAGCTCAGGCTGAAATGCTTAAAACGGTAATGTCCTATACGGCATACGGTCAGGTAACAGGCGATAAGCTCGATCAGACGTGCGCTGATTATAAGATAGTAAAAGAATATGTTGACGACAATTACGATATCTGGCGCGGATCAAAGGAAAAGTGCTGGATATATGAGGTTGAAATGGCAGGCGACGTTGAAGGCGTTATTCACAAGTTTACTATGGTAAGCAACGAGGAAAATTCCGAGATGGTAGAGCGCATGATTGAAGCTCTCGGCGCGTTCCCCTATGCTGTACGCCAATATGTACACACGCTTATCTGGAAATGGGGCGACAATGCCAACAACTATAACGGCGGCGGCAACACCATTTGGGCAAGACTTAACTGGAAGCCCTCAAAGACACAGGTTATGCAGACGCTTGCCCATGAGCTTGGTCACATCCTTGACTCAAACCAGCTCGAGGATATGATGATTTGGTCACGCGCGGAAGCGATGGACGCAGTACCCGTATCAAGCTACGGTTCAAGCAATCAGGCGGAGGATCTTGCGGAGCTTCACCGTCTGTACTGGACGACCCTCGGTAAGGAGACGGAAAGCGCGGTAGCCGAGGTTTATCCCAACAGACTTGCGGTGCTTAAGGGCTTGCTGTACAGAGCCGATAACGAGCATTTTGCAGAGTTTGCGGAGTATGAAAAGGTAATAGAGGATATCAAGTCCGAGATAGATTCCTGCGGGAACACCGAAACGGCTTCCGAGCTTGATATGAGTATGTATTACAGCATAATAGACGAGGAATCGGGGCTTGCGTGGACAATTGAAAACGCATCGACGGATAATCAGGCAAAGGTAGTTCTCGAAGAGTATACGGGCGCGGATAATCAGAAGTTCAGCGTTGAAAACTTCGGCGGGCTTGTACGCTTCTATAATAAGAACAGCTCCCTTCCCATTCAGCTTGACACGAGCGCAATGGTAGGCAAGGCTCTCACGCAGTACGGCGGAACATGGGCTGTTGAAGATAAGTTTGAGCTTGAAAAGAGCGGAGACGGCTATATCCTTAAGTCTAAGCGCTACGGTCTTGCTGTGAAGGCGGTGACAGTCGGCGTAGGAGATGATTTTAAACCCTATGTAGGTCAGGATTATGCGTCCTCGGCTTGGAAGCTTGAACCCGTTGAGCAGGGCGCGGAAATGAACCTTTACAATATTTCCGTCAACGATCTTTACCTTGACGGAGAAAGCGCTCTTACCCTTACAGAAGAAGCGGCAGACGGCGCGGTATGGATACTTGAAGAGGTTGAAGAAGGAATATACTCTGTTGTGAATACCGTTTCCGGCAAGTCCATAGACGTTAACGGCGGCAGCGCCGAGGCGGGAGCAAAGCTTATTGTTTACGACCGTACTCAGTCCGACAATCAGTGCTTTGAAATGGAAGAAGCAGAGGGCGGCTATCTCCTTAAAATGGTACATTCCGGGCTTTACCTCACATATAACGAGGACGGAAGCATTACCCAGGAGGAACGAAGCGAAGCAAAGGCTCAGGTATTTAATTTTACCGAAGTTGAATAATTGCAAAAAAACGTGCAGTTAAATAATAAATAATAAGGCGGCGCTGCAGCAAAATAACAGCGCCAAAAGAGAAAATGAGGACGATTGTGAACCGACCCCCAAAAGTCAGACCTAAAAATCTAACAATTGGGAGGTCGGTTCATTAGCGAAAGTCCCCATTTTTTCGGTATAATTGAATTGCAAAAGCATGGC
>CAZIBK010000214.1:0-2726 GCA_964537125.1 uncultured Oscillospiraceae bacterium | reverse complement strand
TTTTCCTTTGCTGCGGCGTTTTGTTAGGTATTGACTTTTGAAGCGGGAGGTGTTATAATAAAAAAGATTGAGCGAGCGGAAAAAATAATAAATGGAGGTTTATATGGCAAAAAAAAATAAAATAAAAATCATTCCTCTCGGCGGCCTTGGAGAGATAGGAAAGAATCTGACCGTGTTCGAGTACGGCAACGAAATAATCGTACTCGACTGCGGCATGGCCTTCCCCGATGAGGATATGCCCGGAGTTGATGCGGTGATACCGGATATTACTTATCTCCAGAAAAATCGGGATAAAGTAAAAGCGCTTGTCATCACTCACGGACACGAGGATCATATCGGCTGTGTGCCGTATTTTCTGCGCGAAATAAACGTGCCTGTTTACGGCACGAGGTTTGCTATTGGATTAATAGAGCAGAAGCTTAAGGAGCACGGTATTTTGTCGATAGCGAAGCTGAACCGTGTACACGCGGGCGACAGCGTAAATCTGTCAAAAAACTTTACGGCAGATTTTATAAGAGTGAACCATTCAATAAGCGATGCTGTGGGCATTGCGCTGAAGACCCCGGTGGGAGTGATAGTCCATACCGGCGACTTTAAGATTGACTGTACGCCTATCGAAGGCACAATGATTGACCTCGCAAAATTCGGGCAGCTCGGAACACAGGGTGTGCTTGCGCTTATGAGCGACAGCACAAACGCCGAGAGACCGGGCTATACGATGAGCGAGAGGACAGTCGGCGAAAAATTTGAAAACATTTTCAAAAATACGAGAAAGAGGATAATTGTTGCGACATTCGCCTCTAACGTTGACAGAGTAAGCCAGATAATAGCGGCGGCGGTAAAGCATAAGCGCAAGGTGGCTGTTTCGGGCCGCAGCATGATAAATATGATTGACGTGGCAACGAGTTTGGGGTATCTTGATATTCCGCAGGAAACGCTCATTCCTATTGAAGATGTTAAAAAATATCAGAACCACCAGCTTGTCATCGTCACCACAGGCAGCCAGGGCGAGCCTATGAGCGCGCTTACGAGAATGGCATATTCCGACCACAAAAAGGTTGAGATAACAAAGAATGACCTTGTCATTATATCGGCGTCTCCCATTCCGGGGAACGAAAAGTCCATATCAAACGTTATAAACGAGCTTTACAAAAAGGGAGCGGAGGTAATTCACCAGTCCCTTATGGAGGTACACGTTTCAGGTCATGCGTGCCGAGAGGAGCTTAAAATTATAATGGGGCTTACAAAGCCGCAGTTTTTTATCCCGGTACACGGGGAGCAGCGTCATCTTATAAGCCACGCCGCCATTGCCGGCAGCATGGGCATAGATCCGAAGAACATTTTTTTGATGGAAAACGGACAGGTGCTTGAATTGAGCAAGGAGGGCGCAAAGGTGACGGGGACGGTTCCGTCGGGAAAGATATTGGTGGACGGATACGGCGTAGGCGACGTCGGAAACATTGTTTTGAGGGACAGAAAGCACCTCGCGGAGGACGGTATAATAATCGCGGTGCTTTCAATTTCCAAAAAGGAAGGTATTCTCGCGGCGGGTCCGGATATTATATCCCGAGGCTTCGTCTATGTGAGGGACAACGAGGATCTCATGGAGACGCTCCGCATAGTCGCGGAAACAAGCGTCAAGGACACTCTCATTTCCAAGCAGCATGACTGGAGCAGCATAAAGGGAAACCTGAAGAATGCTCTCGGAGATTTTATTTATGAGAGAACAAAGCGCAAGCCGATGATTCTTCCGATTATCATGGAAGTGTAAAAATACGGTTACGGAATAACCCGCCCAAAGAGGGCGGGTTTTGTACGTTTAAGAGCCGCGCCACGAAAATTTTTTAATTTTTTCCAAAATTATACTTGATATATCTGTAAAATAATGGTATTATGTATATGAAAACAAAATACTAAATATTTACAGGAGGAATCATCATGGAAAATATCGTTAAAGTGCTTATTTGCGACGATAACAAAGGAGTGCGCGGAGATCTCGGCGCATATTTTGAGAAAAAAGACAATATAAAGGTCACGGGAGAGGCGCGGGACGGATCGGAGGCTTTGACCATGATAGAAAGGACGCAGCCCGACGCGGTGCTTCTTGATGTGATTATGCCGAAGATTGACGGTCTCGGGGTGCTGAAAAGGCTTTCCTCCGCAGGGCTTAAGAAAAGACCCGTCGTAATAATGATGACGGAAACGGTAAACGATTCGATAACAGACGCGTGCCTTGCCCTCGGAGCCGACTATTTTATGATAAAGCCCTTTGACAATGAGCTTTTATACGAAAGAATAATGCTGCTCTGCACAAAAATGCCGATGAAAAGGGGAGACGGAGCATATCCGCCGTCAAGACCGAGCGACAGGACGCTGGAAATATCCGTTACAAACACGATACACGCCGTAGGAGTGCCCGCGAATATAAAGGGATATCAGTATCTGCGCGACGCCATAATAATGAGCATCAACGATACGGAGCTTATCAACGCGGTGACAAAGCAGCTCTATCCCAAGGTGGCGGAGAAGCACAATACATCACCGTCGAGAGTGGAGAGAGCAATCCGCCATGCAATAGAGGTGGCATGTGTGCGGGGTAACGAGGAAGAATTGTACCGACTGTTCGGCTACACGGTGAACAATGCGAAGGGAAAGCCCACAAATTCCGAATTTATAGCAATGATTGCCGACAAGCTGAGGCTTGAAATGGTGTCCTGAGAGTATAA
>CAZIBK010000213.1:0-2747 GCA_964537125.1 uncultured Oscillospiraceae bacterium | reverse complement strand
TTTGTCAATTTATGTTTATTTTGCCGTCCGTTTCGGTTATTTTCAGTCCGAAGGCGTCCGATAAGATTTCTTTGTCGAGGGCGAGAGTGTAAAAGCTGAGGCTTTTACGGTCGTCCGCAACCTCGTAGTGTGCCGCGCCGTCAGAGCCGCGGTAGGTCAATATGCCGTCGGAGAGCGTCATGACGCGAGTTCCCAGCGTCATTGTAACGTCGCCGTTTTCGGAAACGGCGACATCGCCGCCCAAAGCCGAAAGCGCGGCGCGGACGGGGATGAATTTTCTGCCCCCTTCCTCGGGCGCAACGGCGCTTGTCTCCTTGCCGCGACAGCAGACGCGGCTTAAAACGCCGCTTTCAAAAACTATTTCACAGTCGGACAAATCATACAATGAGACAAATTCGTTGTAAAACCAGCCGTCGTTGAACATCTGGCGCATGGCATATTTTTTGTCGTAGTCGATATTGTAATGCAGAACCTTAGTTTGATGGGCGTCGCGGATGGCGGCAAGGTTTTCGGTTTCGACGATATGATTATACCGAAAGCCCGCATACGAGGGAGCAAACAGAGCCGAGGCAGCCGCAAGAGCGGTGAGAGCGAGCGCGGGATATATTATGCTTTTTCGCATACGGATAAAGGGCTGCCCGTTAATAATTACAATAAATAAGGAAAGCGCGGCTATTGCCGAAAGAAGCGCCGCAGGGAAGGAAATGCGCGCCTCAAAGGTCGCTGACGGCAGCATAATTATTGCGGAAACGAATGCCCCGATAATCATTACGGCTGTTTTTTTGAACGGGGAGAAGAAAAACAGGACTATGAACGAGAAAGCATAGTAGCAAAGGAGCGCAAGAAGCGCGGCGGCGCAAAGCGCCGTATTAAAGCCGCCCGCCGCCGAGGCGATCAAAAGCCCGATGGGGATGAAGCCGCAAAGAAGGAGATAATACCGCCTCTTTTTCAAAAGCGCGAGCGACATTACCGCGCATATAAATACAATAGGAAGAATAACCGCCCGCCCTTCGGAAACGAAAACCTCAGAAAGGCTGAAAAAGTCGCTTTTAACGGTCAAAAACGAAGAACCGCTCAGGAAAAGGCGCTCACGGGTGGCGGGCGAAAGATATATAGTCGCGTACCCCGCTGCCGATAAAACAAGCGGCAGGAAGTACCGCGCAAGGATGCGCGGCGAAAAGGCGCCCTTTCTGAAAGCGCCCTTTTTTGTGCGCGGGCAGGAGCGGATATAGCTCAAAAACAGGTCGAGCGCCGCAAAAAACAGCATGGAAAGCGCCGCCGCGCCCCACTGTTCGGTAGTCGCACCGGCAAGAAAGCAAAGAGGATACATCCACAGTGAGCCGTATTCATACAAAAGCAGCGCCGCAAGAGCCAAAAGCGCGGGGAAGACATAGTTGAAAAACGCGGAACACCAGAGAAGAGCTTCCTTCGTTTGCGAAACGCCGAGCGTCATCATAAGGATATAAAACAATGCGGCAAAAAGAGCCGAATCCTTTGCGCCGAGCCTGAAAACGCGGAAATAACCGCAGGATAGAAGGCATACGCCGAGAAGTACCGCCGAAGATACGGCGGCGCGGACTGCCGACGGTAAATACAGCGCCGTCTGGGCGAAAAAGTGAACAAGAGCCCTTCCGTTGAAATTTTGAAAATGGTCGCAGGTGAGGCGGATAAAGCTTGCAATGCCGTCCTTCCAGAAGGAGGCGTAGTAGTAGTCGTCCGACTGCAAAACGCTGAACGAAAAAAGCCTCAGAAACAGCAAAAAGAGCGCCGCACACAGCGCAAAAAGCGCTGCAGCGGCGTAATTTTTTTTAAATTTGCCTATGATCGTTCTCAAAACGACCGCCCCCTCAGTTTGCGCTCACATATACCGTTGTATAGAGCGGTACGGTTTCGTAAAGGTAGTTTATATCCGCCGGGTGAAGACGAACGCAGCCGTGGGAAATTTTCACGCCGACACTGTCATTTCTTAAGGTTCCGTCGTAGTTGATAAGCGTGGAGTGGAGCGCGTAGCCGCCGTTAAAGCGCATCACGGGACCGACATAATATGTGGAGTAGCGCCACGCGGTAACTCTTTCGTAAAATTTATAAACGCCCTCGCAGGTCGGCGTGGAGGGAGCGCCTATAGCACAGGGAAATTCTTTGACAAATGCCCACCCCGACGCCGACTTTTTGAAAAGACGGACGGAATAATCGCCCTTTGAAACCCAAATGAGATAATCGGTATCGCTTTTGAGGTTGAGAGAATTTATCCTTTCGGAATAAATCGAATCAACCTTAGGCTTGAAGGAGGTGAGATAAATATCGCGGTCGGGACCGGAGGCGTCGGCGGTACATTCAACGCCGAATATTGAAGTGAAAATCAGGAGCGGAGCATACAGCGTACCGTCAACATCGCAGCAGGCTATGGGCATATCGACAGCTTCGTGATTTATTATGGCGTAATACGAATTGCCGAAAAGATACGCCGAGGATTCGCCGTGCGAAATACATAGCGCGGTGACCGTGTCGGAAAGGGGAACATAGGAAACATTGAGGTACAGAAGAAGAGCCGTTTCCTCCGCAGGGACATACAAATCCCCGTTTATGTACATAATGCGATCCTTCGTAACGGCAAGCGATTTGTCGATATAGAGATTGAGCCATTCGTATGAAATGTTGAAGACAAGAGCCTCGGCTTCCTCCTCAGTGTCCGCGGCATCCTCGGCAGGCTGCTCGGAGACGGGAGCCTCCTCCTCCGTATATTCGGT
>CAZIBK010000212.1:0-2758 GCA_964537125.1 uncultured Oscillospiraceae bacterium | reverse complement strand
CAGCCGGGCTTTTCCCAAATTTCACAGCTTAACTTGCGTTTTTATTATCATCATGTTATAATAGCCTCACAAGGAGGTTTTTCCAATGAAAACTTATTCCGAATTGAGAAAAGAGTATCCCTATTTTTACTACAAAAGCTATGAAATAAATAAAAATCCCGATTATATAGAGCTTATCTTTCACTTTTCCATCGAAAACCTTGCCTCGTTTTCTCCAAGGTGGGTGTTCCCGACAGGTGAAATTCCCCTCGATAATTCCGACCCAAACTTTGAAGCAATGGTGTTCAGCTTAGGTCTTGCGGAGCTTGTCAGCTACTGGAAGATAACCTGCTCCCCCAACGTTGTAATTGAGGCGGGCAGTCTCTCCGAAAAGCAGGTAAGGTGGTGGAAAAAGCTCTGCTTTAACGGTCTGGGCGAATTTTTCTACTTAAATAATATCGACGCCGACCCCGAATCCTTCATGAACATTACCTCCAAAGGCTCGCCGATTGAAACAACAGCCTCGTCACGCCCCCTTTACGGCAACCTTATCCCTGTCGGCGGCGGTAAGGATTCCGCTGTCTCAATGGAAATTTTGAGGTCTTTTAAAAGCGAAAACCGTCCTTATATAATAAATCCCCGAGGCGCGACGACCGAAAGCGTCGCCGCCGCAGGGTATGACGGAAGGGCTGTTACGGTCAAGCGCACGCTCGATAAGGAAATGCTCCGCCTCAATTCCGAAGGCTACCTTAACGGACACACGCCCTTTTCGGCAATCGTTGCGTTTTCCTCCGTAATTGCCGCATATCTTTCATCCTTGAAATATGTCGTCCTTTCAAACGAATCAAGCGCAAACGAATCCACCGTTCAAGGCTCCGCCGTCAATCATCAGTATTCCAAGAGCTTTGAATTTGAGAAGGATTTCAATTCCTACGAAAAAGAGTTTATAAAGAGCGGGGTTTACTATTTCAGCCTTCTCCGCCCCCTCTCGGAATATCAGATAGCAAAGTATTTCTCGCGCCTGAAAAAATATCATCCGGTATTTCGCAGCTGCAACCGCGGCAGTAAGGAAAACATATGGTGCGGAAGCTGTTCAAAGTGCCTCTTCGTGTGGCTTATACTTTCTCCTTTTCTCACCTTTGATGAACTTACGGAAATCTTCGGGCGCGACATGGCAAACGATAAAGACCTTATCCCGACACTTGAAAAGCTCGTCGGTCTTTCGCCCGAAAAGCCCTTTGAATGTGTGGGCAGCCGCGCCGAGGTCAACTTTGCAATCTGCGCGGCAATAAAAAAAGCGGATAAACTTCCGCTTCTCTACGAGTATTACAAGTCCGCTCCGCTTTACGGGGAATACTCATCTCAGCCAAACCCCTACGACACATATTACGATAAAAACAATCTCCTTCCGGATAAATTCCGCGAAGCACTTGAAAGGGAGTGCTTTCAATGAGCAGGCTTTCCGATTTTGTCTCCGAACTTATACGCGGCAAAAGGATATGTATCTTGGGCTTCGGCAGAGAGGGCATATCCACATATAATTATTTTAAAGCGGCGGGCGGCTATCTTTCGCTCACAGTATGCGACCGAGCCTTTTCCGGCGAGGTAGACGGCGCCGAGGTAATATCTGGCAATAATTATCAGAAATCCCTAAACGGTTTTGATATAATAATGAAAAGCCCCGGCGTCGTATTGGAGGACGGCGTTCTTGACGATCCCTTAAAGCTCTTCTCCCAGACCGAGATTTTTATGTCCGTCTACCGCGACAGGATAATCGGCGTCACAGGCACCAAGGGCAAAAGCACCACCGCAACTCTTATTTACCATGTATTGAAGGAATCCGGCAAAAACGCCGTGCTTCTCGGAAATATCGGCATTCCCTCATTTGACAGGGACGATTTTTCGCAGGATTCCGTCATAGTCTACGAGCTTTCAAGCCATCAGCTCGAATATACAAATGTCTCGCCACATATTGCGGTATTTCTCAATATTTTTCCCGAGCATCTTGACCACTACGGCTCCTTTGAAAAGTATTACGACGCCAAGAAAAACATTTACCGCTACCAAAAGGAAGGCGACCTTCTCGTCGCAAACGAAGCGGTCGTACCGAACGATGCTTCTTCAAATGTCATTGTCTTCGGCTCAAACGGCGATATTGTTATCCGCCCCTGCTCCTTTTCGTATTTCGGCGAGGATATACCCCTTCCGGAAGGCTCGTCCCGCCTTATCGGTGCGCACAATGTCAACAATATAGCCGCCGCTTACGCCGTGTGCCGCAGCCATAGCATTGACAGGGAAAGCTTTTTGCACCATCTGTCCACATATTCTCCGCTTCCGCACCGCCTGCAAAATATCGGCGCCAAGGACGGCATAACCTTCTACGACGACTCTATTTCCACCATCCCCCAGACCGCGATTCAGGCTCTTTTAAGCCTGAAAAATGTCGGCACACTCCTTGTCGGAGGCATGGATCGCGGCATTGATTACACGCCGCTTATCGAATTTCTGTCCTCCTACCGCGCTGTAAACGTCATTTTCATGTACGATACGGGAAAGCGCATTTTGAAAGAATTGAAAGGCAAAAACACTCCCTTCAAATCATATTTTGCGGAGGATTTGGAAAGCGCCGTCGCCCTTTCCAAAGAGATAACTCCCAAGGGCTCAATCTGCCTTCTCTCTCCCTCGGCCGCAAGCTACGGCTTCTTTAAAAACTTTGAAGAACGCGGCGATAAATTTAAAGAATACGCGCTAAGCTGACAAAAAACGGGACTGCCATTAC
>CAZIBK010000211.1:0-2784 GCA_964537125.1 uncultured Oscillospiraceae bacterium | reverse complement strand
TTTTTGGGTCAATTAAGTTTTTTCAGCACCGCGTCATAGCCTCCGCTGCCGTGGGTCAGGCTGCGGCTCACTCGCGAAATCGTCGCGGTGGAAGCGCCTGTTTCGGCGGAAATAAAGCTGAAGGACTGACTGCTGCGAAGCCTTGAAGCAACGTCAAGCCTTTGGGACAATGCGTTAAGCTCTGTTACGGTGCAGAGGTCTTCAAAGAAACGGCGGCATTCGTCCTCGTCATTGAGTTGAACTATGGCGGAGTAGAGCGCGGCAATTTCTTTGGAGTAGGACTTGTTTTTATCAGTCATGGTAGAAATCTTTCTCCTAAAAAACTTTAAGAAAACTTTCGTAAAAATGCTTTGGTGCGTTCGTTTTTCGGGTTTTTAATCACCTCGTCGGGAGCGCCTTCCTCGGCAATTACGCCGCCTGACATAAAGATTATCTTATCGCTCACGCTGTAAGCAAAATCTATCTCGTGAGTGACAATAACCATTGTGATATGCTGTGCGGCGAGAGCGCGGATGACCTTCAGAATCTCGCCCGTAAGTTCGGGGTCGAGGGCGCTTGTCGGTTCGTCGAAAAACAATATACGGGGTTTAAGGGCAAGTGCGCGCGCGATAGACACACGCTGCTTCTGCCCGCCGGAGAGCTCGCAGGGATAGTTTGACAGCTTTTCCGACAGCCCCACGCGGTTGAGAATAATGAGGGCGTTATTTGTTATGTCGGCGTATATCTCTTTCTTGCGCTTCTTGAAGTCGGGGCGCTCTTTAGCCAAAAGCTTGGGAGCAAGGGTGACGTTATCAAGCACGGTGTACTGCGGAAAGAGATTGAAATCCTGAAAGACAAGACCGAAGTTTAGCTGCTTTTTCCGTATATCCTTGGCAGACGCCCTTTTCTCGGTCTTTGCATCGAAGAGAACGCTGCCGTCAAGGAGAACCTGACCGTCGTCTGCTCTTTCGAGAAAATTGATACAGCGGAGAAGAGTTGTCTTTCCGCTGCCGGAGGAACCGATAATTGAAACGACTTCGCCTTCCTCCATTGAAAAATTGATGCCTTCAAGAACACGGGTTTTTCCGAAATGCTTGCAAAGGTTTTTAACTTCCAATATACTCATATCGCGCACCTCACCTGAAATAATCGAGCTTCTTCTCTATGTAGCCGAAAAGAAGAGTCAGGATTCCGCAGAAAGCCAAGTAGTAAACAGCCGAATAGAACAACGGCCAGAGAAGACCCTCCGATTTTATGAACTTCTGCGCCTCCCAAATGATTTCGTAAACCATGATGGTACGGGCAAGGGAGGTATCCTTGACAAGGGTAATTATTTCATTGCTCATAGGAGGCACAATATGCTTTATAACCTGAAGCAGCACAACGCGGAAAAATACCTGCGACTTTTTCATGCCGAGAACCTGCCCGGCTTCATACTGCCCCTTGGGAATAGCTTCGATACCGCCGCGGTATATTTCCGAAAAGTAGCACGAATAATTTATAACAAATGCCACAATTACCGCAGTAAAACGGTCGGGAACAGACCAGGAGGCAAACCATGAAATAAGGAAATTGGAGCTTCCCAAATCAGCCGCCCATTTGCCTATAAGCCCCGGCCCGTAGAAAATAATTATAAGCTGCAGCATAAGGGGCGTACCGCGGATTATCCATATAAACGTGCGGACAAGCCAACGAAGCGGTGTGAACCTTGCCCTTGATCCGAAGCTGATTATCAGACCGAGAGGAAGGGCAAAGGTGAGCGTCAATATGAAAATTTTGAGGGTCATCGAAAAGCCGTCAAACAGCTTTAAGCTGACCGGCCCAAGCTGCGTGATTATCCATTGAAGCATATCGTCACCTCAGAGAAGGATTATTTTATAAGGGTAAGACTATACTTTTCGGCGAGAGAATCAAGCGTGCCGTCGTTCATAAGCTCGTCCATAATTTCGTTGAATTTAGGCGTAATATCAGAGTCTTTTCTGAAGGCTACGCCGTATTCTTCGCTTGTGAGCTCAAGAGCGGATGTAAGATTGGCAAAGCTTGTGCCTTCGCCCGTCATAGCGTCAGCCATCGTGATATCGATAACGCAGGCGTCCGCCGCGCCGCTCTGCACTTCAAGAAGAGCGTTTGTCTGAGCGGCAACCTCTGTGTAGTCAAGTCCGAGATCGTCAAGAGCTTCCGCGCCTGCCGAGCCGGCTTCTGCCGCAAAGGTGAGATCCGCAAGGGATTCGGGAGTTGTGTAATCAGCAGCCTTAGAGGCGTCCATAACAACTACCTGAGCGTTCTTAACGTAAGGGTCGGAAACGCTTGCGTTCTGAAGAACCTCGTTTGTGATGGTCATACCGTTCCAGATACAGTCAATGCCCTTAGCATCGAGCTCGAGGAACTTGTTATCCCAGTCGATTTCGACAAATTCGGGCTCAACGCCGAGAGCTGCGCATACAGCCTCTGCAAATTCCGTGTCAAAGCCGACGAAGTTGCCGTCATCGTCCGTGTAGTTCATGGGAGCGTAAACCGTGTAACCGATTACAAGCTTGCCGTTTGCCTGAATGTCGGCAAGGTCGGAGGAAACAGGCGCGGAAGCAGATGCTTCTTCGGTGGGTTCCGTTGTTTCGGCGCCGCCGCAAGCGCAAAGTGAAAGCGCAAGTGCGAGGCAAAGTGCGAGTGCTAAGATTTTCTTCATAAAAAAACCTCCAAATATGTATTTTTGCAGTCTTTGCGACTAACAGAGATATAATAGCACTTTAGCATACTAAAGTCAAGCATTTTATTCTGTTCCGCGGATTGACAGGTTAAGAAGGAAAA
>CAZIBK010000210.1:0-2838 GCA_964537125.1 uncultured Oscillospiraceae bacterium | reverse complement strand
TCAATAAGGGGCTTTGCCCCGTAATTCAGCGCGGCAAAGGGCAGCGTTAGCTGCCTGAGAAATCAATGGGGGGATTGTATCCCCACTGATTCCGAAAACGGAACCCGCCGCCTTTACTAAAGTATGCGTAGGAGGCGGGGGACATCTTTGCCTAAGTTACATGATGCACGGGAAGACTATTTATTGAAATTATTCGGAAGGGTCACGGTTAAGCCTTTGAATTATGGCCTGAGTAAGGACTTTATTGTCGGTATTTATGTTTTTCAGGTTGCAGGTTTCCACAAAACGGGAGATTTCGTCCTCGGCGTGATTGACCTCCTCAAGAAATTCAGCCGCGGAGATGCGGCAGGCTCCGCTTCCGAGAATTATCATCTGCTCCAAATTATCGCTTGTGGCGACGCGGACGCGGTGGTTTTTTGATAAATCGTGAGAGATTCGTTCAATATATGAATCGGCGGTTTCTGCCTCTTTTGTATAGACGACCGTTATGCCGCCGGTCTTTTCAACGCTGCCGTGACCGCCCTTGACCTTATATGCGTCAAAAACGACTATTATTTCACAGCGGCGGACAGCGTAGTAGGTCGTGACTTTTTCAAGAAGCTTTTGCCTTGCCGCCTCAAGCGAATCGGCTGCTGTCTTTTTCAAATCATCCCATGCAAAAATTATGTTGTAAGCGTCAATAAGAAGATAATCCGGACCTTCGGGGATTGGCTGCGCTTTATACTTTTTCTGCGGCAAGTCCTTTTGAGTTTTCATGGGAGTATACGTCTTACGCTGTATTTTTCCGTAGGTCTGCTCAAAAATACGGATAAGCTCATCCTCGTCAACCGCCTTTTGCGCTCCGCCTCGAACCGATGTGCTTGTACGGGCTTCGGGCGTTTTTTCATAGGGAAGGTGCATATAGCGCTCCACATCGTACCATTTGACGGTAAAGCCTGCGCCCTGAGAGCAGAAAACGGAGTCGGGCGAATTGTATATATCGCTTTCGGGGTCATAGCCGATGTTTGAAACGACTTCATCCCGATCGGGACAGAGCCCGTAGCCGCGGAAGGAGCAGGAGAGCTTGCCAAGCCCCTTTGTGTAAGCGGTAAGAGTTGTGTCATAGCCGTGCATACGGGATATGGGCGCACTGCCGGAGACGCGCGAGGTTTCGCTGTCAATCGCCTCGGGAGCGTTGACGGAGCCGCCCATGCGGTCAATGTCGGTCATGGCGCGTCCGACAGCGGAATTGGGCAGGGTTATAACAAAGTCGTACCAGGGTTCAAGGAGTACGCTTTCCGCTTTCATCAGCCCTTGGCGGACAGCGCGGTAGGTCGCCTGGCGGAAGTCGCCGCCTTCGGTATGCTTTAGGTGCGCCCGTCCGCTGACGAGCGTTATTTTCATATCTGTTATCGGCGAACCTGTGAGCACGCCCGGGTGTGTTTTTTCGGCAAGATGCGTGAGAACAAGCTGCTGAAAGCTTTTATCGAGAACGTCCTCGCTGCATTCGGACGCAAAGATAAGCCCCGCGCCGCGAAGCGTCGGCTCCATACGGAGATGAACCTCGGCGTAATGGCGCAAGGGCTCATAATGCCCTACGCCCTCAACCGTATTTGCAATGGTTTCCTTATATATAACGCTGCCGCGGGCAAAGTCCGCATCCATATTAAATTCGGATGAAATGCGCTTTTTCAATACCTCAAGCTGAACCTCGCCCATGAGCTGAACCTCAATCCCGCCTGTCTGACTGTTCCATATGATATGAAGCTCGGTTTCCTCGTCTTCAAGCTTTTTCAGCTTGCGGAAAGCCGAAAGAGGATCCGTACCTTCGGGGAGAAGGAGCGAGTAGGAGAAAATCGGCGAAAGGGAAAGGGCTTCGGAGTCCTTTTCGCATCCCAAGCCTTCGCCGGAATATGTTTTTGAAAGACCTGTGACGGCGCATATGTCCCCCGCGCGGACGCTCCCGACGTTTTTATATTTTTCGCCCGAATATATGCGGATTTCGTTTATTTTTTCATCGTTTACGCTTTCGCGCGCCTTCAAGGTTCCGCCTGTAAGCTTCATATGAGTCAGGCGGTTTCCGCGTTCATCCTCGGTTATTTTAAAAACCTTGGCGGCAAAGGAGGAAAAATACGCGGGGGTAAGGGTGAATTTTGAAAGGGAATCAAGCAGCAAATCCACGCCTTCGACCTTTAAGGCAGAGCCGAAAAAGCAAGGGAAAATACTGCGGCGGGCGATTGCCTCGGAAATTTCGGAGGAGGAAAGGGAGCCGTTTTTCAAAAGAGAGTCCATCAGGATTTCGTCGCAGCAGGCGGCGTTCTCGTAAAATTCATCCGAAAAAGGATTCTGCGTAAAATCAAGACAGCCCGAATCGAGCCGGCTTTGAAGATGCGATATGATTTCCTCTTTTGAAGAAAGAGCAAGATCCATTTTGTTGACGAAAATAAAGGTCGGGATGTTATATCGCTTCAAAAGACGCCAGAGAGTTTCGGTATGGCTCTGAACCTTGTCAACGCCGCTTACGACGAGTACCGCGTAGTCAAGCACACGAAGAGTCCGCTCCGCCTCGGCGGAAAAGTCAACATGACCGGGAGTGTCAAGAAGGGTGAAAGGGACGCTGTTTATTTTAAAATTTGCCTGCTTTGAAAATATGGTAATGCCGCGTTCGCGCTCAATGGCGTTTGTGTCAAGGAATGCATCGCGGTGATCGACGCGCCCGAGACGGCGTATTTCGCCTGTTAGGTAAAGTATGGCTTCGGAAAGAGTGGTTTTCCCTGAGTCAACATGAGCGAGAATGCCGATAGTTATTGCCAAGTTAATCACATCCTTAGATCGGTAAATATATTGTAGCATAATGCG
>CAZIBK010000209.1:0-2842 GCA_964537125.1 uncultured Oscillospiraceae bacterium | reverse complement strand
TTGCCGCGCAGCATAGCGAGATACAGAGAGGCATAATAAAGGAGCTGTCCGAACGTGCCGCAAAGGTTCGTTCGGGCAGCTTTGATGCGCCTGTTTGCCGTGATTTTTTTGCTTTCAGCCTTGTGCGGCTATATATTTTGCCGCGCTTGACGCGGCAACCGCGCCGTCGGATACGGCGGTTATAATCTGGCGGAGAGGCTTACGGCGTATGTCGCCTGCGGCATATACGCCTTTTATGTTTGTCCGCATTTCCTCGTCCGTTATTACGAAGCCGTTTTCGTCAAGGGCGATGCAGCCTGCAACGAGGCTTGTTTCGGGAATTGTTCCCACAGCTACGAAAAGAGCCGAAACATCTATTTTCCGCTCTCCGTTTTCGGCGTCAATAACGATGGAGGAAAGACAGCCGTTTCCGCAGAGGGATTTGACAGTTGCCTTTGTGACAAGCTCAACATTTTCAAGCCCGCGCAGCTTTTCAACCTCGGAGGCTGCGGCGCGAAATTCGTCGCGGCGGTGTATGAGCCAAACCTTTCGGCATATGCGGGCAAGATAGAGCGCGTCGCCTACCGCGGTATCGCCTCCGCCGACTACGGCAACATCTTTATTTTTGAAAAACATTCCGTCGCAGGTGGCACAGTAGCTTACGCCGCACCCCTTAAAGCGCTCCTCATCTTCAATTCCCAAGGGGCGCGCAGTCGCGCCGGATGCAAGTATAACGGTTTTTGCCTCAAATTCGGCTTTGGCGGTTTTTATTTTCTTTAAGTCTCCCTCAAGCTCAAGCTCCTTTACGGCGGAGTACTTGAATTTGACGTCGAATTTTGAAACATGCTCCCGCATTTTTTCAATGAGGTCGGGTCCCGTGGGAGAGTCGGAAAAGCCGAGGTAGTTATCAACGGCGTGAGTTGTTGCCGCCTGACCGCCGACAAACTTTTTTTCAAATACAGTTACGGAAAGAGAACTCCTTGCGGCGTAAAGAGCTGCTCCGAGAGCGGCGGGACCTCCGCCTATAATTGCGACGTCTATCATAAATATTCCCCCTTCGCAGACTATTTTAACCTGTCAGACTGCTTTTGTCAAGGAGAGCGGCGGGGTCAACGGCTTTTCCGTCCTTCAGGATTTCAAAATGAAGATGTGCGCCCATTGCGCTTTCGGCGGCTCCCGAGTCTCCCACGCCGGAGATGGGGTCGCCCTTTTTGACAGTATCGCCCGAATTGACCATTATAAGCGTGGAAAGGTTTTTATAAACGGAAATATATTCACCGTGATCTATTTCAATGACGTTGCCCCAGAGCGAGTCCTCGAAGCAGCGCGCAACGGTACCGTCCTCGCAGGCGAGGACGCGTGCTGTTTTGGCTGCCTTGATGTCAATACCGGGGTGAGAGCGCCAATCGCCTGTAATGCTGTTATAGGTTAAGCTTTCGGAAAACGGTGTTACAACCTCGCCGCTTACCGGATAAATCGGGGAAAAGCCTTTCTCTGAGAGGATTTCGCTCGGCTCCTCATGCGGCGCATCGGTTTTGACAGCCGGCGCGGGAATTTCCGATTCTGCCGATTTTTCCGACTCTTCCGATTTTCCGGATTCCTCCGAAGGAATTTCTGCGGAGGAGTCGATTATGATGATGCTTTCTTCCTCGTAGGGGACTGTTTCTTCGGTTTGATTTGTTTCGGTAATCCTGCCTTTAAGCAGAAAGCCGCAGTATGCTATGACTGCCGAAAGGGCTACCGCGGAATATAATACGGATGTTTTTTTCTTCATTGGCTATCCTCCTTATAATCAAAGGATTGCCAAAGAGAGAAAGTTTATTCAAGCGTTGTGCCGCTGTAGTAGTGAGAAAGTATTTCCCGGTATGTTTTGCCTTCCTTTGCCATTGCGTTGGCTCCGTATTGGCTCATCCCCACGCCGTGTCCGTAGCCTGTCACGGCAAAGGTGACATTATTATCGGAAAAGGAGAGGGAGAACATGGTGCTTCTAAGTGAAAAAAGCGAGCGAAGCTCCGTCCCCGAAACGGAGACGCCGCCTATTATCATGCTTTTTACATGACCGCCTTCCGTCAGTACGGGCTCGGATATATCCATAGGTGAGGTAATTGACGCCTCGGGATGAGAGGACAATATTTTTGCTTTAAACTCGTCAAAGGTGATTGAAAGAGAGGTGTTGTAGTTTTCCGCCGCATCCTCGCCGGGACTCGGAACGCTCACAAGATAAGGGACGCTCTGTCCCCAGACGTCCGCGCTGTTTTCGGTATTGCCGCCGCCCATGGAGTGAAATACCGCCATAACGGGCTCGCCATCGTATGTCAGATATTCGCCGCTTGTTTCAGATACGGCGGTGCGTATCCTTTCAAGATATGCATCGTAGCCGCTGCCCCAGTTTTCGCGCATTTGCTCATCGGTAAGGTACGCCTGACAATGGGCGCTGTCGGTGCAGACGTCCGCTTCGTGGTCTTGCGAGGAGGATTTATATATCGTATATGTACGGGCAGCCACTGCCTGAGCCTTAAGGGCTTCAAGTTCAAATGATGCGGGCATTTCCGCCGCAACAACGCCTGCTATATATTCCTCCATGTCCATTTCCGAGACGCTGCCGTCAGATATGTTAAGAACGCTTACCGTTTGTGCCGTAGGAGCAGGCTTTGCGCCGATGCTGGGATTTGCCGCGAAAAATGTCACAAGAAAGGGGATAAGCGCGCATGAGAAGATGTAGTACACCGGCAATAAAAATATCCTTTTCATTTTGACCACCTCGTTTGATAGAATTATATGCGTTGAGGTCTTAAAATATTTGCCGCATAATTAAGGACGCGCCGAATAATTCACGCCTGCCAAAAGTCAAGGCAATGCCGAA
>CAZIBK010000208.1:0-2870 GCA_964537125.1 uncultured Oscillospiraceae bacterium | reverse complement strand
AATACAGCGGGTGATTGTACGCCTTTTCCTTGCCGTTTTCCGTGTATCGGTATGTATGTAACGGTAAGCTTGCCACCGTTTCGGATATAATCCTAACGCAAGCGTAAACCGCCGTTAACTGCATAGCCCCAAACGGCGTGACTTTGTTTCCTGCCAACGTGTTGCCGAATAAGTATTGAAACAGTCCGACATAATCGCCCGTGTAATTTTTCGGCTTGTCCCGCGTCCTGAAAAACTTTTTTAAAATACCCATTGTCAAAACCTCCAGCTTCTTTGCATACAAAAAGCGCGTCCGTCCTGCCTGTTAATAGGGAACGCGCTTTAAACTCTTTTTTATCTTTTGCTATTATATACTATATCACAGATAGACTGTTACATTCTATTACATTTTGTTACATTTTCAATCCCGATAATCTCATTTCTTTTTATACCTCTTTGCCCACTTTTTTTGAGATATGCCCCATCACCTCACGGCGATACTCCCGCTTGTATTTAGAAAGGAGAAAACACGCGTCCGAATGACGCTTGATGTTAGCTCATAATAATATCCTTTGTGCTCGGTGTATACTTCTTGTACCATTCCCGCGCCGCCTGTTTCCTATGTTCCTGTTGCCCTTCTACCGCTTCATCGCCGCAAATATGTTCAATACACGTTTCAAATGCCGGTAATATTAAAATCTGCTCCGCGCTCCGAAACCGCCGCGCCGTAAACTCGCGCCGCCGTCCTTCAGGCAAACACATTATCGCCCAAACCGTACCGCCACCCTTAACGTGCATTAGTTCGTCCAGTAGTGTCATTCGTATTTGCGATATAACCCGTATCATTTCGGGATTACGCTCAACGTACTTTCCCTGACCCGTGACCGCGGTATATAGACTGTCAAAATCTACTATGACATCGCCGTCCTTAAACCGCTGTGATACATAATGATTTTTGCCCGCGCCTGGCGCACCACAAATCAATTTGAATACCATATTGCCTCCTAAAATACTACCAGCCCGCGTTCATCGTATACGCTGGTGTCGTTTCCGCTATTACTTTTACTCGCTCTGTCGTATGCCATAATTGCCGCAACTGCACCGTCTATCTTTTCGCGGCTGTACTTCTTTGACGCTTTTTGGTTTCCCGCCGCGTCCGTTTCAATACAAACGTTGCTAAAATTCCACCGCAACACGGGATTGCCGTTATGTATGATGTTCTTTTTCAACACCTCCGCATAAATCTGCTTTGTCGGCGGCGACATATCCCTGTAACCCTGTCCAAACGGTATCATTGTAAATCCTTCGTCCATTAAATTCAGAATTATGTTTGTTGCGTTGTATCTGTCATACGCTATTTCTTTAATCACGAATTGACTCGCTATTTCCTTGATTTTGCTCTCGATATACCGATAATCAACAACATTACCGGGCGTAGCGTCGATATATCCCTGTTCGACCCACCTATCATATGGGACGTGGTCTTTATTGACGCGGTTATGTATGTTATCACCGGGAATAAAGAAATACGGCAAAAATATGTATTTCTCGCCCTCGTTTCGCGGCGGGAAACAAAATACCAACGCCGTTAAATCCAATGTTGACGATAAATCCAAACCGCCGTAACACTCGCGCCCTATCAACTGCTGTATATCTACCTTATCACTGTTTGCGTCCCAGTCCTTCAAATTCATCCACGCCGTAGCTTTTTCGCCCCAGATGTTCAATCGTAGCTGTTTAAACTTTGCTTCATCCACCGGATTGCCCTTTGCGTCTGCGTATGCCCTGCGTACCTTGTCAATCGTGACCGTGTACCCCAGTGACGGGTTCGCCTTGTACCAGTTTTTTTCATCTTCCCAGTCGTCGTCGCGGCTCAATCCGTAAATTTTGGAATAGAAGCCGGGGCTTGTCTTGCGCCCCTCTTGTATATCCACCGCTTTTTGGTGCAACTCATAACAGATTGAGTTTTCATCATCTCCCGCCGTTGTGAGTGCCAGTGTCAGCGGTTGTTCCCTCGCGTCCCCTGCGCCTTTTGTCATAACGTCCCATAAATCGCGGTTAGGTTGCGCATGCAATTCGTCAAATATGCACGCCGATACGTTATAACCGTGTTTGTTCTTGACATCGGACGATACTACTCTGTATGTACTCCGTGTCGGCAAATATATCATACGTTTTCTACTGTCAATAATCTTAATCCGCTTTTTAAGCGCAGAGCACTGCTCCACCATTGACGCGGCAACGTTGAATATAATCGCCGCCTGTTCAATATCCGTCGCACAGCCGTATACTTCCGCTTCATACTCACCATCGGCGCATAGCATATATAACGCTATAGCCGCGCCCAGTTCCGATTTGCCCTGTTTTTTCGGAATTTCAACGTATGCCGTATCATACTGCCTAAATCCAGTCTTGACGTTGACCGTGCCGAATATATCCCTGATTATATCCTCCTGCCACGGTATCAGATTAAACGGCTCGCCGTGCCACTTGCCCTTTGAGTGGTTTAGATGATGTATAAAATTTACAACCCTATCAGCTCGCTGTCCGTCATATATTGTATCTCGTCCGTTGGTCTTATTTCCGTTAGCCAAACCTCTTGACCCCCCTCTACCGTCGGTAATTCTATCATATCCACGCGCTCGCAAAACAGTTGTTCGTAATACCAGTCGAACAATTCCGCGTCCTTTTCCAGCGAAAACTGCTCCATCGATGGATTTTTATCCATGTTTGAAGATGTTTCCAAAACGTACTTTCCCGCGTCCGTATCAAACAAAATAACCTTTGCGTGTGTCTTTGTAATTGATATTTCCCAGTTGTTTTTAGCAAATATCCGCCGTATCGCCTCGTTGTTCTTTTCGTTGGACGATTTAAACCCCATTGTCTGCGTT
>CAZIBK010000207.1:0-2894 GCA_964537125.1 uncultured Oscillospiraceae bacterium | reverse complement strand
GACTTTTCACGCCTTTACACATTGGAATATCTGTCGATATCGTCTCTCGTCATAGCGCTTTGCAGGGCAAGATTTATCCCGTTGGCGATTATTTTAGCGCTTCTGTCAGAAAGTGAATCCACATCCTTCGGCGTTACGACCATGTTCACGTTCCCCGGCTCCACAGAATTATATATCTCCATAAACCGCGCGCCTCCGCCCTCTATCCCCATTTTATCCGCCATAATCTCCATACAGTCTATGGCAAGTGTCGCCGCGTCAACCACCATAGGGACGCCGATAGCAATAACGGGAACGCCGAGAGTTTTCTCCGAAAGCTCCTTACGGTTGTTCCCGACGCCGCTTCCGGGGTTTATGCCTGTATCGGCAATCTGTATCGTTCGCCCCAATCGATCCATACTGCGCGCGGCGAGGGCGTCTATCGCTATAATAAGCCCCGGCTTCACCTTTTCGGCAACGCCCCGCACTATTTCGCTTGTTTCTATTCCCGTAAGCGCCAAAACTCCCGGCGCAACCGCGCTCACTGCCCTGACCGATTCGTCCACCTCATCGGGCATCATTTCCTTGATATGCCGTGTCACAAGTAAATGCGCCACGCTCTTGGGACCTATCGAGTCTGCGGTAATATGCCGATTTCCCAGCCCTGCCGCCAGTACAGGCGTTTTTTTGTCTATTTTAAGGATTCCCCTCAATTCCTCCGCCACGCACATACACGCCTCCTCGTACTCGTCGCGGTCGTTTTCGGACAAATCCCTCGCGGTTATGGTGATGTAGCTTCCCTTTGGTTTTCCGATACGGCTCGCCGCCCCGTCCGTCGTTATGCGCACACGCTCAATCAAAATCGAGCCCCTCTCATCCCTTTCGCTCTCAATCCCTTCCGTCCTTCCGCGATACATTTCCTTTGCCTCAACAGCCAAATCTGTGCGTATATTCATTCTCCGTCATCCCTTTCTTTCTATATTATTATCCGATTTTGATTGACTTAGCAATAATTCTAATGTAAAATATAATTATGGAAATACCGAATAATTCACTCTGCGGCATAAAACGCCGCTCGACGGTTAATTTCTTTGCCAATGCATTATGAAATTAATCAGCGCTTCCTTAAATAAATGAAAGGGGAAATCTTATGGAAAAACGTATAGCTATAATAGACCTGGGTTCCAATTCGGTAAGAATGGCAATCAATATCCTGAAGGATAACGGAGAATGGGAGTCTGTTATGAAACGCCGCGCAGCCGTCAGGCTCTCGGAGGGAATGGGCGTTGACAGGATTCTCAAGGAAGATGCAATGGTAAGAGTTATCGACACTCTTAAGGAGTTTTGTCATCTCGCCAAGTTGGACTCCTGCCAAACCATTGTTGCCATAGCCACAGCGGCGGTGAGAAACGCCGCCAATAAAGATGTTTTTATCGAAAGGGTATATAGCGAGACAGGCATCCGCTTCGAGGTCATTTCCGGAGAGGATGAAGCGTATTACAGTTACCTTGCGGTTGTCAACTCGCTTCCGGTTCAAAACGGTCTTGTTTTTGACACCGGCGGCGGTTCCACGGAGCTTATTCTCATTCGCAACAAGCAGCTTGTCAAAAGCGTCAGCCTTCCGCTGGGTGCGGTGGTTATGTCGGAAAATATGCGCAGCCGTTCGCAGGCGGAGCTTTACCGTTACACTGTTATGACCCTCGGCACCGTAGACTGGATAGACGAAGCTCAGTCCTTAAATCTTTACGGCGTGGGCGGAAGCGCAAAAACGCTTGCTACCCTTGCAATCAAGGAGCTGAAAAACCCGGACGAGCTTCACGGTCTTGAACTTGCATATTCAAAAGCCGCGGGCATTTATCAAAAGCTTTACAACACTCCGCTTTCTCTGCGTCAAAATATTCCCGGAATGGATAAGAGCAGAGCCGATATCATCCTCGCGGGGCTCACTCCGATGAAGGCTCTTATGGATATGCTCGGCAGCAAAAAAATTACCGTCTGCTCCTACGGAGTAAAAGAGGGCGTATTTTTCCGAGTGCGTGATGAAATACTAAAAAATGAATGGGGCAAAAATCAATGAGCTTGAACATAGTTCTTGTTGAGCCGGAAATTCCGCAGAATACGGGAAACATCGCCCGCACCTGCGCCGCAACCGGTTCAAGACTGCACATAGTGAAGCCCATGGGCTTTGAGGTTTCCGACAAACAGCTTAAGCGCGCGGGGCTTGACTATTGGCATCTTCTCGACATTACCTATTACGAAAATCTTGCGGATTTCTTCTCCAAAAACGAGGGCAGCTTCTACTACTGCACCACAAAGGCGCCTCAAAAATATACCGACGCCTCTTTTCACGACGGGGACTATCTCTTCTTCGGGAAGGAGACAAAGGGTCTCCCCGAGGATCTGCTAAGAGACAATCTTGACAAATGCATCAGAATACCGATGATTTCCGAGGCGAGAAGTCTCAATCTTTCAAACTCGGTTGCCGTAGTCGTGTATGAAGCTCTTCGGCAAACTGAATTTTTCGATCTCAAACAGGTATCAAATTATCTTGAAAGGAAGTAATTATAATGACAGAAGTAAATAACGACAATTTTGAATCCGAGGTGCTTCAAAGCGACATTCCCGTAGTGGTGGACTTTTTCGCTACCTGGTGCGGTCCGTGCAGAATGTTATCCCCCGTTCTTGAGTCCGTCTCCGGCGACTATGAGGGAAAGGTTAAATTCTTTAAGCTCGACACGGATAAGGCAACCGAAACATCTATCAAATACGGTGTAATGAGTATTCCGACGCTCATTCTCTTCAAAAACGGCAGCGTTGCCGCAAAGAGCGTCGGCGCGCTCGGAGCCGAGGAGCTTTCCGAATGGATAGACGCAAACATCTGAATAAACAGGCAGACGGAGAGACAATGCGCTTTT
>CAZIBK010000206.1:0-2968 GCA_964537125.1 uncultured Oscillospiraceae bacterium | reverse complement strand
AATCCTGCAAGGCTTTCTTGCAGGATTTTCTCAACAACTCTTTTTCTACTCTTCATCATCGCCGTCCGAGCAATCGACTCCGAGGTCACAGTCAAATTCGAGCTCTATTTTTTTGTTGCAGTTCGGGCAGACAATATACTCCTCATCGCTTTCAAGCATATCGATATCGAAATATATCATCTCTCCGCACTCGGGACAGCAGAAGGAATATTCCTCCTCATCCTCCCAATCATCGCTGTCTTCATCGTCAATATCGTCAAAGTCATAATCGCCGTAAATCTCATCCTCAAGGTCAGCAACCGCATCTTCGACGTCATCCACCTGAAGCTGCATTTCCTGCTGAACTTCCGCAATATTCGCAATCTCTGACGCTACATCGCCAAGAGCATCGATAACAGCCTTTAAGACCTTTCCTTCTTTAGATTCGTTTATGTTCAATCCATCACATAGCCCTTTGAGGTATGCGATTCTCTCAGACAAATTAGCCATATGCTTCTCCTTTATACGCGCTCCATATATTCTCCGGTTCTCGTATCGATTCTTATCATTTCGCCCTGGTTAATGAACAGCGGTACCTTAACCTGCGCACCTGTTTCAACAACCGCAGGCTTTGTTGCGCCCTGCGCCGTATTTCCGGCAAATCCGGGTTCCGTTTCCACAACCTGAAGCTCAACAAAGAGCGGGGGCTCGCAGCCGAATATCTTTCCCTTATAGGAAAGAAGCTTTACCGTTTCGTTCTCCTTAACGAACTTCATAGCGTCGCCGAGGTCATCGGGAGAAACGGGATCCTGCTCATATGTTTCGGGATCCATGAAATAATAGAAATTGTCATCCTTATAAAGATACTGACGGTCTCTGCGCTCGATACGGGCTTCCTGAAACTTATCGGTGGGGTTGAAGGTTCTTTCAACAACGCCGCCGGAAATAACGTTACGAATCTTTGTACGAACGAATGCCGCACCCTTGCCCGGCTTAACGTGCAAAAATTCTATAATCTGATAAACGCTGTTGTCATATTCGAATGTGACACCGTTTCTGAAATCGCCTGCTGAAATCATTTTAACAAATCCTTTCTGTTGTCGGCGTCTCAACGCCGAATATGTTTAGTATATTGTACACTAATCTTAGATAAATATCAAGCATTTTTTTAACTTTTAAGGAAATTTTAAGCTTTTAACGAACCGCGCGGCGGCATCCGCCGATTTCTGCCGCTGCCGCGGCACGGCTGAGTCTTTTAAAAAACACGTTGAAATCGTCCTCGTTTTCGTCAAAGCCTTCCGCGCCCACCGCAAAGGACATATTTTTAAAGGGAATCCTGTTAAGAATATCAAACAGCCTGTCCGCCTCCCTTTCGCAGTCGCGGCAAAAGATAATAAACGCCTCTCTTTCGCATCGGCTTATTTCTTCCCTCGCAGCCGCCGCAAGAGTTATGCTTACATCAGCGATATCTCCGTCAGAAACCGACTCGGGCTTTATCCGCACAATAACCGCGCCAAAATCGGGGTTGTGCTTGAGCTTTTCAAACTCCTTCACCGCAAACGCCATATTCCTCTGCCCTGTGAGAGAATCCCTCGTCCTTAAATAATCGAGCTCCGCCTGCAAGGATTTATCCGCTTCGCGTGCCTTTCTTTTAAATCCGAAACGTATCATTTCACTATAAGCTTAATAAATGCTTTCTTTCCTTTCTTTACTACCGCCCCTCCGCCTTCAAGAAGCTCCGGGGTAAGCTTTTGTGCAAAATCGGTCATCTTGACGCCGTTAATGCTGAGACCGCCCTGCTGCACAAGCCGCCTGCCCTCGCCCTTTGAGGGGATAAAGCCCGCTTTCAGAAGAACATCTATAACGCTTTCCCCGCTTGCTGCTTCATCAAGCTCAAAGGTGGGCATATTCTCATCGCTTCCGACGCCTCCGAATACCGCTTCGGCTGCGCTTTGCGCCTTCTTTGCCTCCTCTTCGCCGTGGACAAGCGCCGTAACCTCGTATGCAAGTCTCGACTTTACCTTGTTCAAATCGCTCCCCGAAAGCTTTTCATATTCTCTTATTTCCTCCATGGGAACAAATGTGAGCATCTTCAGAAACTTGCAAACATCCGCGTCGTCTACATTTCTCCAATACTGGTAAAAATCATACGGCGAGAACTTTTCGGGGTCAAGCCATACGGCGCCGGAGGCGGTCTTCCCCATCTTCTTGCCTTCGCTGTTTGTCAGAAGAGTAAAGGTCATGCCGTAAACCTGCTTTTGATCCTTTCTTCTGCAAAGCTCTATACCGCCTATAATGTTGGACCACTGGTCATCTCCGCCAAGCTCCATTTTACAGCCGTATTTTCTCGAAAGCATGAGGAAATCATAGCTTTGCATGAGCATATAATTAAATTCAAGGAAGGAAAGCCCTTTTTCAAGCCTCTGCTTAAAGCATTCGGCAGTCAGCATCTTATTTACCGAAAAACACGCCCCTATATCTCTCAAAAACTCAACATAATTCAAATCAAGGAGCCAGTCGGCGTTATTTACCATCAAAGCCTTTCCGTCCGAGAAATCAACCACTGCGGAAAGCTGCTTTTTAAAGCATTCGCAATTATGCTCGATGGTTTCCCTCGTCATCATCTGCCGCATATCGGTTCTGCCGCTGGGATCTCCGACCATGCCTGTTCCGCCGCCGACAAGGGCAATGGGCCGATGCCCGTAGTTCTGCATATGGCGCATTACCACCATCTGCAAAAAGTGTCCCACATGAAGACTGTCCGCCGTGGGGTCAAAGCCTATATAAAAAGTCACCTTTTCGTTTTTCAGAAGCTCTCTTATCTCGCTCTCATGCGTAGTCTGCGCAATGAGCCCGCGTTCGAGCAGCTCATCGTATACATTAGTATTCATCCTGCTTCTACCTCGCTCCGATTCTGTTTTTACCAAATGATTATACACCACAACACGCCCTCATTGCAACACTTTTTTACAAGGAAATCGATTTCCTT
>CAZIBK010000205.1:0-2971 GCA_964537125.1 uncultured Oscillospiraceae bacterium | reverse complement strand
CATTTATTGTGCCTGAATGAAATTAAATACGAAATTATGAAAAAGTATTCATAAAAGTGCGAAACAACCAAAAAATCGGTTGACAAACATATAGGAGTGTGTTATATTTATTCATGTGACAAGGCGGCAATGTATAAAGGCTGATTTGCCGCCTATTATTGTATTGAAGGGAGAAATTTATTATGAAAATGAAGAAAATTTTTGCTGTTGCGGTTTCTGCCGCGCTTGCGCTTTCGCTTGCGGCATGCGGCGGAGAGGAAACGCCTGCAGAGCCTACAGAGGCTGAAACGGAAGCGGCAAAGATAACAACAATTTCCGACGGCGTACTTTCGGTAGGTATGGAGATAGGCTATCCTCCGTTTGAGAGCTATGCATCCGACGGTGTAACGGCTATCGGTCTTGACGTTGACATTGCAACAGCAATAGCCGAAAAGCTCGGCTTAGAGGTTAAGTTTGTCAACAACGCGTTTGACACGATATTTGAACCCATCGGTTCAAACTACGACTGCGTTATCTCCGCGGTTACCATAAATGACGAGCGTAAGGAGAAGGTCGATTTTTCCGAGCCGTACATTCAGAACTACCAGACAGTGGTTGTTAAGGCGGACAGCGATATAGAGGTAAACGGCTTTGAAGATCTTGACGGTCTTACAGTAGGCGTTCAGATGGGAACCACATCCTATGAAATGATGACAGACCTTATCGACACAGGTTCCATCAACGCAACCCTTGTACCCCTTGAGCAGGTTATAACATGCTATTCTCAGCTCGAAAACGGCGAAATTAACGCTGTTCTTTGCGACAGCTCCGTTGCTTATACATATCTTGAAAAGTCCGACGCGTATAAAATCGCTTGGGAGCAGGATACCGACGCGGAAGAATTCGGTATTGCCGTTGCCAAGGGCGACACAGCGCTCCTTGACGCTATGAACGAGGCGCTTGAAGAGCTTCGGCAGGAAGGCGTTCTTGACGACCTTATTGCAACCTGGATTGTAGGCTGATTAAAATTGTTTGTCATAAATGGCACATGAAACTCATGTGCCATTTATTTGATAGGGAGGAAAGCTATGGGAAACGCCTTGAAAAAGTTGATTGCTTCAAACGCCAAAATCATTTCAATAATTGCCGTTATAATTATTGCGGCGGCCGTGCTTTGCGCAACATGCCCGTCCTTTGACGAGCTGTCCGAAAATCTTTCGCCTGAAATGGCGCAGCAGCTTGAAATCGACAGCACGAAAACGATAAAGTCAATAACAGTGACAAATAATCGCCTCGGAATTATTGCTATGGCGCGTTATGAGATAAAGGGACGCTCTATTCCCACAGAAAGCTACGTCGGCTTTTTTGGACATGTGTACGATGCGTCGGACGGCGCAATGGCAACCGTTGCCGACCTTATCAATTACACATACAGGCTTCTCGGCTGCGGAAGAAGCGTACTCTACGGGGCGAAGCTTACTATTTTCCTCACATTCATTTCAATGGTGTCGGGTCTTATACTGAGTGTATTTCTTGCCTTGGGCAAAATCTCGAAATATAAGATTATAAGCAAGCCGTGCAGCGCGTACATATTCTTTTTCAGAGGAACACCGCTGATGATACAGATTTTCTGTATTTATCTTACGGTGCCGGGTGTGTTCGAAGGCTTCAGCTGGACGGGCGTGTTCAATTCGTCAGACCCGGAGGGTGTGTTCAAGGGCGCTTTTCTGGCGGCGTTTATCGCCTTTACGCTCAATAACGGCGCATACTGCGCGGAAATAGTGAGAGCGGCTATACAGTCTATCGACAAGGGACAGCACGAAGCGGCAAAGGCGCTCGGTATGAGCTATGCACAGACGATGCGCCTTGTAATTATACCGCAGTCCATCAGCCGCCTTATACCGCCTGTGGCGAACGAATTTATAATGATATTGAAGGACGCGTCCCTCGTATTCGTTATAGGCTTGCAGGACATAACGACTATATCAAAATCGGTGGCGTCGAACGGGCAGTATCTTGTGTTCGTGCCTGCGATGATAATTTATCTTATAATTACAGCGTTTTTCAGCTTTATTTTCACCAAGCTTGAGAAGAGATTCTCGGCTTATCTTCAGCACTGAGAGGAGGGAAAGTTGATATGTCAATGATAAAAACCGTGGATTTATGTAAGGATTTCGGTTCTCACAGGGTTCTCAACAACTGCTCTCTCACCGTTGAGCAGGGTGAAGTGCTTGTACTGATTGGTCCGTCGGGCGCGGGTAAGTCTACATATCTTCGTTCGCTGAATCACCTTGAAACAATCACGAGCGGAAAAATTTATATTGAAGACGTGCTTATAGACGACCGAGAGCATCATGTCAATAAGACGAAAATACCAAAGGAAACAGTAAATACGGCGCTCCTGAAGATGGGAATGGTTTTTCAGCGCTTTAACCTTTTCCCGCATAAGACGGTGCTTGAAAATGTTATGCTGGCGCCGATAAACGTTAAGAAAATACCCCGTGCCGAAGCGGAGGCGACGGCTCGCGAGCTTATAACACGCGTCGGACTGGAAAGCAAGTTTGACGCATACCCGGAGAGCCTTTCGGGCGGTCAGCAGCAGAGAGTAGCGATTGCCCGCGCGCTTGCAATGAAGCCTGATATAATGCTGTTTGACGAGCCCACGAGCGCCCTTGACCCGGAGCTTGTAGGCGAGGTTTTGCAGGTAATGAAGGATCTTGCAAAGGCAGGCATGACGATGATTTGCGTTACTCATGAAATGGGCTTTGCCAAGGAGGTTGCCGATAAGGTGGTTTTCATGTACGAGGGCGAGATAGCCGAGTCGGGAAGCCCGAATGAGATGTTTGCAAACCCTCAGAACCCCAGAACAAAGGCGTTCTTACAATCGGTATTAAACGTATAATAAGAATAACCGCTCGCGCAAAAGCGGGTGCAACTTAGGGATTTACGAAAACAAGTAAATTTCAACCGACACTCTTCAAGTGAGGGAATG
>CAZIBK010000204.1:0-2977 GCA_964537125.1 uncultured Oscillospiraceae bacterium | reverse complement strand
GAGGGAAGACGGTCATTTGCCCTTTATTTCCATATAGACGTCCTGCTTTCGTATGCCGCGCTCCTTTGCGGTCTGTTTAATGGCGTCCTTTTCGGAAAGACCGGAGGCAATATTCATTTTGACGTGTTCTTCTATGGTCAGGCTTTGCAGACTTTCTTTTTCCTCTTTGTCAAGCTCGTCTTGATTTTTGCCTTCAATGACAAGCACAAATTCGCCCTTGGGAAGAATGCCCTCGTAAATATGCACCGCCTCGGAAAGGGTTGTGCGGATAAATTCCTCATGAATTTTGGTAAGCTCGTGACAGATGGTTATACGGCGGTCGCCCCAGAACTTATACATATCGATAAGCGTGTCCTGAAGCTTATGGGGCGCTTCGTAAAAAATGAGTGTCCGCGTTTCGTCGCGGAGGCGCTCAAAAAGCTCGCGGCGGTGGCGCTTATTTTTGGATACAAAGCCCTCGAACACAAATTTCACCGTGGACATTCCGCTGGCGATGAGGGCGTTTATAGCCGCAACGCAGCCGGGGATGGGAACAACGTCAATATTATTCTCAATGCACATTTTAACGAGTCCTTCGCCGGGGTCGCATATGGCAGGGGTGCCGGCATCCGACACGAGCGCGATATTCATTCCTTCGAGAAGCTTTGAAATAAGATACGGGCCCTTTTCCGCCTTGTTATGCTCGTAGTAGCTGGTGAGCGGCTTTTCTATGCCGAAATGGTTGAGCAGCCCGAGAGTGCGGCGCGTGTCCTCCGCGGCAATGAGGTCAACCTCGCCTAAAATGCGGACGCAGCGGTATGTAATGTCCTCAAGATTGCCTATAGGCGTTGCGCAAAGATACAATGTTCCCGGCACGGGTCACTCCTCCTTAATCTGTTGAATATAGTTGCCGTTGTCGTCGTACATAAAGACGGGCGGCGTTATTATAAGCTGAGCCCTGCCGCCGTACGCGCCCTCCACAAGTATCAGATTGGGGGCTGATTTTGAATCGGGCTGCACCATTGAAAGGCGTTTCGGCTCTATTTTATATTTACGGAAAGATGTTATGACGTCGCAGAGGCGGTCGGCTCTGTGCACCATAAAAAGCTTGCCGTTCTGCTTTAAAACCTCGGAGGCTGACCTTACCACATCGTCAAGGGTACAGAAAATTTCGTGCCGCGCCGCGGCGAGACGGTCGTTGGGATTGACAAGACCGCCGCCCTTATTCATATAAGGGGGATTGCAGGTCACCGCGTCAAAAACCCTCTTGCCGTAGATGGCGGCGGAGTTTTTTAAATCGCCCTGTATGACATGAATTTTATCGGAAAGCGAGTTTATCTCCATTGTGCGCGCCGCCATATCCGCAACGGAAGGGATGATCTCAATGGCGTCTATGGATGAGAGCGAATTTTTTGCCCATATCAGTATGGGAATAATGCCCGTCCCCGTACACATATCAAGAACCCTTTGCCCCTTCTTAAAGCGGGCAAAGCGGGCCAGAAGCACAGCGTCGCTGCCGAAGCAGAAGCCGTCCTTTGTCTGTATCACCTTATAGCCCTTTATGCCGAGGTCTTCAATTTTTTCGTTTTCATATATCATATGTTTTATTTCCTTTACGCAAAAGCGCCAAGGTTTTTCCTTGGCGTTTTTACGGTAGTAAGTAATTATTCCTCAGAGGGAGCGCCGACGGGACATGTACCCGCGCAGGTACCGCAGCTGACACATTCGTCAGCATTGATTTCGTACTTACCGTCTCCTTCGGAAATGCATCCAACGGGACATGCAGAAGCGCAAGCGCCGCAGCTGATGCAGTCGTCGCTGATAACGTATGCCATGAATATACACCTCTTTCCGGTATGATCTAATATTATTGTAACATAAAATCATCAAAATTCAATACCTATTTTATTGAAAAGGAAGTTGTTTTTTGAACGGACAGCAATTATAATGAAAGAGGCGATATTTGAAAATACACATGAGGAAAAGACCTCGGAGAAAAGAAAAATGGGATTTTTATTCGGAAAAACGGAGCTTAAAAGCAATATATTTCTCGCGCCGATGGCGGGGGTGACGGACATGGCGTTCAGGAGGATTTGCCATGATCACGGCTGCGCTCTTTCCTATACGGAAATGGTGAGCGCAAAGGCGCTGAGCTTTGACAGCGGGAGAAGCGAAGCGATGATGGAAACCTGCGCCCTTCCCTCGGCGGTGCAGATATTCGGGCATGAACCCTCCGTTATAGGGAAAATAGCGGAGAGGGCGGGCAGCCGCGGACTGTTCCTTGATATTAACATGGGATGTCCCGCGCCGAAAATAGTAAACAATCACGACGGCAGCGCCTTAATGCGCGACCTTCCCCTTGCAAGGGAGATAATACGGGCGGCGGTTTCCGCGTCAAAGGCGCCTGTGTCGGTGAAAATGCGGCTCGGATGGGACAGTGAGCATATAAACGCCGTAGACTTGGCGCGCATAGCGGAGGAGGAAGGGGCATTTGCCGTGACTGTACACGGCAGAACAAGGGAGCAGTTTTACTCGGGCAGCGCCGATTGGGAGATGATAGCGAAGGTCAAGGAAGCGGTATCGATTCCCGTGGTTGGAAACGGAGACGTTTTTTCAGCCAAAGACGCATACCGTATGCTGTCGGAAACACATGCCGACGCTGTAATGATAGGGCGCGGCGCCCGCGGGAACCCGTGGATATTTGAGGAGACGGAGTATCTTCTGAAAACGGGGAAGGAAAAGGAGCGTCCGAACGCGTCCGAGCGAATAGCCGAGGCGATACGCCATATCACCCTTTTGTGCTCGCTTAAGGGGGAATATATCGGTATAAGAGAGGCGCGGAAGCACGCTTCGTGGTATATAGCGTCGCTGCCGAACGCGGCGAGAGCGCGCGAAAAAATAAACCGTGCCGAAAGCCTTGAAGAAATGACAGATGTTCTGGAAAGTATGCCTTGATTTTGCTTTATGCTCATGTTATAATCTATGTGCAGACGTCCCC
>CAZIBK010000203.1:0-2995 GCA_964537125.1 uncultured Oscillospiraceae bacterium | reverse complement strand
AGCTTGCCGGAGCGTTGCTCCGATTTAAAGAAGGAGATGTGGGAAATATGATGGTAGATATTTATCAAAATTGGGATGTTTTTATTTCTAATATGGATATCGTTCCTGAGCAGTTAGACGGAGAAAAACTCATTGGTATGACTTCCGGACTTTCTTGCTCGCGTGAAGAACGCGAAATGTTGCGGAAAAAAGCCGCTGCCGGTAATAAAGCCGCCTTGGAAAGTCTTATAAATTCATATGTTCCGATGGTAGTCGGAATAATGAAAAGATATGCGCCAATGGTTGGCTGTAATCGAGACGTTTTCATGAGTTGTGTCGAGAAGGTTTGGGAAAAAATTGTTGATACACTATACATTGATAATTTTGAATATGATATAAGTCACTATATCAGCCTGATGGTAAAAAACGAAGTGACTCATTATGTTGCATCAATGAAAAGTGTTCCTGAAAAGACCCCGACCGAAAAAGAGCGGGAAGCACACGGGGGTGATTTTCTGCGGGAAACGACTGAAAAGATCAGCGTAACTATTACCGATGAAAAACGGGCTGAATCGCTTAAGAAATTACTTCTTGTTTGCAGAAACGAAAGAGAAAGACAGCTTATTGCTTTTAGGTTTGGCTTGGAAGACGGTATTCCTAAGACACTTCAGGAAACTGCCGATAAGTTCGGAATCAGTAGAGAACGAGCAAGACAGATAGAGAGTATGGTCATGAGAAGAAGCCGGACACCTCTTAGGAGAAGAAAGACACTTCCGGATTTTTTAAATGACTAATTAAAGAGGACGCGCAAAAGGTCCGTTTGGGAAAGTACATTTCACAGCAACATATTTTTGCCTTATTATAGGGTTTTCTCGTTTGTTCAAGGCTCTAAATGCGCCGCTGTCTGCTTCATTTTGCCTTCGCAATTCCAAAAGCTATGGTTCTCCCACAATAAAGCGCGTTTGTTGCTTTCTCTGCATTGGGATTCTGTTGATCCGTCTGAAAAGAGCACCGAAAGGTGTGCGCCGCCGAAGGTTCGTAGCCGGATAACAAAATTGCCGTTATAAGCAAGCTTGCCGGAGCGCTGCTCCGATTTAAATAAACAATACGGAAGGTGACGCATATGCCGTTTCAAATTATAAGACAGGACATTACAAAAATGAATGTTGACGCAATAGTCAATGCGGCAAATAACAAATTGCTCGCCGGCGGCGGCGTATGCGGCGCAATTTTCAAAGCGGCCGGTATGGAAAAATTACAAGCCGCCTGCAATAAAATAGGTTATTGCGAAACAGGTATGGCGGTTATTACGAATGGATTTGATCTTCCGGCAAAATATGTGATACATACTGTTGGTCCGATTTATCGGGAAGGAAACACAAAACAGGCAAAGCAGCTTTATGATTGCTATTACAATTCTCTCACGCTTGCCCGAAAAAAAAGATTAAATTCCGTTGCATTTGCATTGATTTCTTCGGGAATCTACGGTTATCCGAAGTCTGAAGCATTGGAGATCGCTCGGACGGCTATTTCTGACTTTTTAGATAAATATGAGATGAGTGTCTACCTTGTAGTGTACGATAAAGCCTCGTTTGAAATCAGCCGGTCGCTCTTTGACAGCATCCAAAGCTACATAGATGAAACGATGGTGAAACCGCCCGAGCGCAGTCGCAGCATTTCGGAAGATGACGCGCGGAAACCAAATTCATATCCTTACGCTGAAACAGCCAAAACCGCAATGTTTGAGTCGGATGTGCCTTTGCGGCTGCCGAAACAGCAGGCGGTCTGCGATGCAAAAGTCAAGCCGCGGAAATTAGAAGATTTGTTCGAGCGGATGGATGAAACCTTCTCGCAAATGTTGTTAAGGCTGATTGATGAACGCGGGCTGAAAGATTCTGCCGTGTATAAAAAGGCGAATATTGACAGAAAGTTATTTTCCAAAATCCGCACAGACAAAAGCTACCAACCGAAAAAAGCGACGGCATTATCATTTGCGGTTGCATTAGAGCTTTCTTTGGATGAAACGAAAGATTTGTTGGGAAGAGCGGGGTACGCACTTTCGCACAGCAATAAAGCCGATATTATTTTAGAGTATTTTATTGAACAGCAGAACTATAATATCTTTGAAATCAATGAGGCGCTGTTTGCCTTTGATCAGCCGCTTTTGAGTGTTTAAAAATGTCGTTTTCCAAGCGACCAAGTTAATATCGAAAAACTTTATAATGCAGTTGTAAGGTTGAGAAACCGAGCGGCTGCATTATTTTTTTGGAGGTTTTTGCAATGAAGAAAAACTTAACGGAATTGGTATTTATCTTAGATCGAAGCGGCTCAATGAATGGATTGGAGCACGACACCATCGGCGGATTCAATTCATTGATTGAAAAGCAGAAAAATGAGGATGGGGAATGTTATGTTTCCACAGTACTCTTTGATAATTTCAGCGAGGTGCTGCATGACAGAATCGCCCTCAAGGATATTAAACCCATGACGGAGCGGGACTATAGTGTAAGAGGTTGTACGGCGCTTCTGGATGCAATCGGCGGTGCGATTAAACATATCGGTAATATTCATAAATATGCTCGTCCCGAAGACGTACCGGAGCATACTATGTTTGTTATCACCACGGACGGTATGGAAAATGCAAGCCGTTATTACAGCAGCGATGCTGTGAAGAAAATGATTGAAAGGCAAAAGAGCAGATACGGATGGGAGTTTTTATTCCTCGGCGCCAATATTGATGCGGTGGAAACTGCAAGGAAATTTGGAATAGCGGAAGACCGCGCCGTTACATATTGTGCCGATAGTGCGGGGACAAGGACGAATTTTGACGCGGTGAGCCGAGCGGCTTCCGATATGCGTATGGGAGTGCCGCTCTCGAAAGCTTGGAAGAGTGAAATTGAAGACTATGTGAAAAGGAAAAACAATAAGAAATAAAAACAGAACCCGTATGTGTTAAAATGAGGTGAAGCAAGCGTGTGAGAAAAAGTCTGTAAATTTGATTCCTTCTATGATAGAA
>CAZIBK010000202.1:0-3079 GCA_964537125.1 uncultured Oscillospiraceae bacterium | reverse complement strand
ATGAAATGAAAAAGGTTGCGGCGGAGAGCTATCGTGTTTTGAAAAAGGACAAGTTTTGCGCGATACTTATGGGCGATACAAGACAAAAGGGGTATATGATACCTATGTCGTTTGAAGTAATGCGAATATTTGAAAACGCGGGATTTAAGCTGAAAGAGCTAATTATTAAAGAACAGCATAACTGCAAGGCTACGGGATATTGGAAAACAAACAGTGTGAAATATAATTTTTTGCTTATTGCTCACGAGTATTTATTTGTGTTTAGAAAGTGAGGCATATATTTGATTTAACCTCTCAAAATTATAAATTTATTTATTCGGCGATAATATACCGGAGAACCGAAGCGAAAAATTTGCCGCGGAAGAAACAGCGTGGCAGAAGAAAATATATAAAAAATATAATAAAACACTTGCATTGGGAAATGAAGTGTGGTAATATATTAAGGCAAAAAATAAAAAAAGCGGTCCTCTGCAGAACCTTCGCATGAACGCTTTAATAAAGAAAGGAAGAGTGTTAAGATGGATATTTTGCAGTCTATCACACAGGATCAAATCAGATCCGACCTTCCCAAGCTCAGCATAGGTGATACGGTTAAGGTCTATGTTAAGGTAAAAGAAGGTTCCAAGGAGAGAATCCAGATGTTTGAAGGAACGGTAATCTCCAAGAAGCATGGCGGTATTCAGGAATCCTTTACGGTAAGAAGAGTTTCCTACGGCGTTGGCGTTGAGAGGACATTCCCCGTAAATTCGCCCATTATCGATCGTATTGAGAAGGTAAGAGGCGGTAAGGTTCGCCGTGCTAAGCTTTACTATCTCAGAGACAGAGTGGGCAAGGCTGCTAAGGTTAAGGAAAAGATATGACCCGTTTTGCGGCGGGGCAACCCGCCGCAAAGGTTTTTCCTTAAGCAAAATCAAATTCAATAATTCTTCGGGGCGGGGTGAAATTCCCCACCGGCGGTATTGGCATTGCGCCTGAGCCCGCGACCCGCGAAAGCGGCTGATTCGGTGAAATTCCGAAGCCGACGGTACAGTCCGGATGAGAGAAGATGTGTTTTTATGAAACGAGTATCTGCTTAGCTCCGTGTATTTTGCATACGCGGAGCTTTTAATTTTTAAATAATATCGAAAGGGTGGTTTTATGCGTAATACAAATGTGAGAAAGATAGCGGTAACGGCTATGCTGTCCGCAATAGCGGCAATTTTGATGTTTATTGATTTTTCCGTTCCGTTTATGCCGTCGTTTATTAAGCTTGACATTTCCGAAATGCCGGCGCTGGTGGCATCCTTTGCGGTTGGTCCCGTTTGGGGCGGCGTTGTATGCCTTATAAAGAACATCGTAAACCTTATGAGGACATCTACGGGCGGCGTGGGCGAATTTTCCAATTTCCTTCTCGGACTTATGTTTGTGCTTCCGGCAGGCTTTATCTATAAGTACAATAAGACGAGGATAGGCGCCCTTATCGGCTCCTTGACCGGCTCCGGCTTGATGGCGGCGCTCAGCCTTCCGATAAACTACTTTATTACATATCCGATGTATTCAAAATTTATGCCCATTGACGCAATAATCGGTATGTACGAGGAAATTTTCCCGGGAGTGGACGGGCTTTTAAGCTGCCTTCTGATATTTAACGTACCCTTTACATTTCTTAAGGGAATAGTCTGTACCGTGATAACATTTATCGTCTATAAGAGAATATCGTATATAATCAAGGGAAAGAATTAAGAAAACGGAATAAATATTTTTGCGGCGGTCAATAATTCAAGTAAAGCAAAGGAGATGTTTTTATTTGAGAAAATTGGCCGCGGCGCTTTTATGTGCATTGGTATTTACATCATGCCTTACGGCATACAGTGATGATATTTCAAATGAACTGGCGGAGGGAATAGTGAGACTTCACATAATCGCAAACAGCGATTCGGAGGAGGATCAGGCTGTAAAGCTTCTGGTTCGTGACGCGGTTTTATCGGAAATGGAGCGGTTTGAAAATAAGGAGGATATACCTTCCGCTATAAGCGATTTTGAAAAAATCGCAAACGACACTCTTGCCGCAAACGGCTTTGAGTACTTTGCGGACGCAGAGTACGGGAACTTTGAATTTCCCACAAAGTATTATGATAATTTTGCCCTGCCGAAAGGAAATTATGACGCGGTGAGAATAAAATTGGGCAAAGCCGAGGGACACAACTGGTGGTGTGTGCTTTTTCCGCCGCTTTGCTATATAGACGCGGCAACAGATGAGGCGGACGGGCTTTTAAAGGAGACCTTCGGCGAGAACTACTCTCTTGTAAAAGAGGGAGAGGGAAAGCTGCCTGTTAAAATCAAATTCAAGATAGCAGAGCTGTTTTAGAATTTGAATTACAGCATAAAAAGTTTCATCTTCTTAAATTTTTTTGTTGCATTTGAACGGGATGTAGAGTATAATGAAGAAAAAAAGATAAGGAGATAAAAATTATGAAAAGAATTATCAGTATTATTTTGGCAGTGATGATGCTTTGCTCCGCAGCTCCTCTCGCGTTTGCCGAGGATGACGTAAATCTGAGTGATGTGCAGGGTCACTGGGCGCAGGAGGCTATTGAGTATCTTGCCGAAAAAGGCTGCCTCAATCAGCTTTATGATGACCAGAGCTTTGAACCCGATTCATATGTTACACGCAACGCCCTCGTATTTATCCTTATGTCTGCTTTTGAATTCCAGTCAGGTAATCAGGAAGAGTTCTTCAAGAATGTAACAGCGCTTTCCTGGTACTGCCAGCCTGCTGACATGGCCGGTATAAGCGATGTTTCTCTCGGCGTAGGCGAGCTTGCAAATCCTTCGGGCTATGTTACAAGACATGAGCTTGCGGCTCTCGTAGGTCTTGCGGCAGAAGCGGCAGGCATACAGTGGGGCGCAGCAAGAACAGAAAAGTTTGCAGACGATGATGAAATCCCGCTTTATGTGAAGAATGCGGTATATACTCTTGCGGAAAAAGGTATAGTCAAGGGCGTAACCGATACTACATTCGCTCCTAACGATTATGCAACGCGCGCTCAGGCGGCGGAAATGATTTATCGCGCGCTGAAGCTTATCAAAGGCTAAAAAA
>CAZIBK010000201.1:0-3081 GCA_964537125.1 uncultured Oscillospiraceae bacterium | reverse complement strand
GATTATACACCGACATAAACCCTTTGTCAAGGCGGCAAATACGCATTTACGCGTCTCTGCGCCGGAAGAAAATAATATCGCCCTATAAACGCTTACTCCTTTTCTTTCATAACGCTCATATACGCCGGGCGTATAATCTTATCTGCCGTCACAAGCTCCTCTATTCTGTGCGCGCTCCAGCCGACTATTCTTGCGATCGCAAAAATAGCCGTGTACAGCTCCTTCGGGATGCCCAGCATATCATACACAAAGCCGCTGTAAAAGTCCACATTCGGGCTTACGCCCTTATATATACGCCTCTTCTTTGCTATAATTTCGGGGGCAAGAAGCTCAATATTGTTGTAAAGCGTCATATCCTCCTCGCGGTGCTTTTCCTCCACAAGCGTCTCCACATATTTTTTGAAAATGCGCTCCCGCGGGTCGGAAAGAGAATAAACCGCGTGTCCCATCCCGTATATAAGACCCTTGCCGTCAAATGCTTCGCCGTCAATGATTTTTGTCAGATATGCCGCTATCTCGTCCTTGTCAGAGTAATCCGAAACATGCTCCTTTATATCCCGCATCATTTCCATTACCTTTATATTTGCGCCGCCGTGCTTTGGACCCTTTAGGGATGACATTGCCGCCGCAATGGTTGAATAGGTGTCCGAACCGGAGGATGTGACAACCCTTGTCGTAAATGTGGAATTATTTCCGCCGCCGTGCTCCATATGCAGAATAAGCGCCGTATCAAGCACCTTTGCCTCCACGGGAGTGTACTTTTTGTCGGGACGGAGCATCATCAGAAGGTTCTCCGCAGTCGAAAGCTTGCTGTCGGGACGGTGTATATACATACTTGCATCGTTTTCATAGTGATTATACGCATGATAAGCGTAAACGGCTATCAGCGGGAAAAGGCTGATAAGCTGTATGCACTGGCGCAGATTATTTGAAATTGACGGCGACATATTTTTATCATAGGACGCAAGCGTCAATATGCTTCGCGTCATACTGTTCATAATATCCGGCGAGGGCGCCTTCATAATTACATCACGGGTAAAGTTTGTCGGCAGCGTCCTGCTTTCGGCTATCATCTCCTTGAACTCTTCAAGCGACGAAGGATCCGGCATTTCTCCGAAAAGCAGCAGATACGCCGTCTTTTCAAAGCCGTACTCGTCAGGCTTCAGCGAGCCTATTATGGTCTTTATATTGTACCCGCGGTACCAAAGCTCTCCGTCACACGGAACCTTTTTACCGTTTTCATTCTTAGAGGAAAGAATTTTTGATATATTTGTAAGCCCCGTCAGCACTCCGTTGCCGTTTTTATCGCGAAGTCCGCGGTTCACGCCGTACTTCTCGTAAAGCTCGGGCGCTATGGCGTCGTTGCTTACGCAGATGCCTTCCTGTTTTTTTACATATAAATAAATCTTCTCAGTAGTTCTGAACCTCTTTATCATATGCCTTGCGTGAGCTGTTTGCTGTACTTTAATTAAATCCTCATGATCCATGTATTACCCCTCCATTTTAGTTATTATACATGAAATAAGTTAATAATTTATGAGTCGGTTGTAAACAAATTCAATTTACGAGCTAAAAAAATTTATTTTTCTATTGACAAAAGCGATTCTGCGTTGTATAATTATGAAGCTGAGTTGAGAAGCACAGCAAATTCATATATTCCTCTATAGCTCAGTCGGTAGAGCGCGTGACTGTTAATCACGATGTCGCTGGTTCGAGTCCAGCTGGAGGAGCCAACGGATCTTTAGCTCAGTTGGTTAGAGCTACCGGCTCATAACCGGTCGGTCCGGGGTTCGAGTCCCTGAAGATCCACCAAAGTACGCTGCGTATTATGCAGCGTACTTTTATTATTGTCAAAAATCGGCATTTCCTTACCGCTTTGTTTATTTCAACGCTTTGCGCAAGCGGCACAAAATCCGTATGTCACACATTTTTCAGCTTTTTCACAAAGCCGCGGTAAAGGAAGACAGAAATGATGAACGTTATCCCATCCGCTACGATTTGTGTCCAAGCAACGCCGTACATTCCGAAAACGGCGTTCATCAAAAACAGCAGCGGTATGTTGAATATTCCCTCTCGGCAAAGGGTCACAATCAGGGATTTTACGCCATCTCCCATCGCCTGAAAAGTGTAGCATATCTTTTTGTTGTAGAACAGAACCGGCGTAACCAAAAATCCGATTCTTACAAAATTCGCTGCCAGCCTTACGGTTTCCGGTTCGTCGATAAACAGTCCGGCGATCTTATTGGCAAAAAGCTCAAAGACGACAAGGCAAATCAAGTTAAAGACCAGACCCGCGTTCCGTGCGCATCGGATGGCGTCCGTCATGCGCTTATGATTGCCGGATGAATAGTTATATGCCACCAACGGGATCAGTCCTTGGCATAAGCCTACGCTCACGTTCAGCGGGAACATTTCAAGCTTTTTGAAAATCCCGTTGGCTGCTACCGCCGTGTCGCTGTAGGTCGAGTACAGACCGTTTGTAATCATGATTGTGATACTTACAAGAAAACTGCTGACAGCCGACGGAAGACCGGTCATCAAAATTCTTCCGAGCCGCTTCGCGCCGCGAACGGCATTGCGGGGCGAAAAGGAGAGAACCGACTTCTTCCGCAGGCGGAAGAACACAACCGCACAATAAATCATAGCGATAATGTTGGAAAGCATTGTGGCGATGGCAGCTCCCGCGACCTCGTTTCCCTTCGGCAGAATTACAAACATAAAGAGCGGGTCAAGCGCAATGTTTAAAACGCCGCCCATCCCGACGCCGAAGCCTGCCTGTCTCGCGTAGCCGGCGTTTCGGAGCAGATGAGACATCGCCATGCACATCGTTGCGGGGATTCCGCCGATCACAATCGCGAACAGCGTGTATGACGCCGCGTAGTCAATAGTGTTCTCCGTAGCGCCTACCAGCCCCAAAAGAGGCTTTCTCAGGACAAAGCACAGCAAGGCGTAAATTCCCGAGATGAGAATTGTGCCATACATACTGACCGCGCAAGCTTCCTTCGCGCCCTGCTCTTCCTTTTGCCCCAACAGCTGGGACATAATGCTCCCTCCGCCGATTCCGAACAGATTTGCCCATGC
>CAZIBK010000200.1:0-3096 GCA_964537125.1 uncultured Oscillospiraceae bacterium | reverse complement strand
CTTTTTAAATAATTATTCAAGCCTTATTGAATATGCTCCTTCGCTTCAAGCATTTCCTCCGCCGCCGCGCGGGAGGAGGCGGTTTCTTCTCCGCTGATGAGGCGGGAAAGCTCGCTTATTCTGCCCTCTCTGTCAAGCGGGACAACATTTGTTTTGAAAGAGTCGGAGGAGGTGTCCTTCATGACAAGAAGGTGGGAGTCCGCCCTTGCAGCCATTTGGGGAAGATGCGTCACGCAGATAACCTGCTTGCCGCTTGCAAGGCTTTTAAGCTTGGAGGCAATCTTCACGGCGGCTCTGCCCGAAACGCCCGAATCGATTTCGTCAAAAAGAAGCACGCCGACGTCCTCGCAGTCGGAAAGGGCTGATTTGAGCGCAAGCATTATGCGGCTCATTTCGCCGCCCGAGGCAATTTTTGAAAGAGGTTTGAGGTTTTCGGAGGGGTTGGTGGATATCATAAACTCTGCCGAACGAAGCCCCGCATCCGACGGCTCGTGTTCCGTGAACGCAACGCCGAACCTCACCTTCGGCATATCGAGAAAGCTGAGCTCGCTTTGCACTTTTTCGGAAAGAAGCTTCGCGCCCTTTTCGCGTATCGCCTCAAGGTCTGCGCCGATTGAAAGCATTTCCTTTTCGGCTTCCGCAGCCTCGCTTTCAAGGCGGGCGATATTTGCCTCGTAATCGGAGAGGGCGTCAAGCTCCTCCTGCCACTTTTCGCAGGAGGAAATGCAGTCCGCAAGCGCGGGGCCGTATTTCCGTTTAAGCTTTGTGAGCGCGTCAAGGCGTTCTTCAACCTCGTCAAGCTCGGCGGGCGAAAATGTCATATCCGCGGCGCGGGAGCTTATTTCAAATGCCGCGTCCTCGGCGCTGTAGTAAAGGTCGGTCAGCCTTTCGGCTATGGGCGAGAGGCTTTTGTCCTTCTCAGCCGCGCCTCCGACGCTTTTCATTGCCGTGTAAAGCGCGTCCTTCACGCCGCCGACGGAGGACAGCGCCTCCGACGCGTTTTCAAGCGCAAGCTTTATATCGCCGAAGCTTCTGAGGACGGCGCCGCGCTCGGCGAGAGCTTCGTCCTCTCCGACGACGGGGGCGACGCGCGTTATTTCGTCTATCCTGAAGGAAAGAACGTCTTTGCGCTGCTCGCGCTCGCTTTCGGAGACGGACGCCGATAAAAGAGCCTTTTTCGCGTCCCGCGATTTTTTGTACGCCGCCTTATATGCGCAAAGAAGCTCGCCGTCCTTGGAATACTCGTCAAGAAGCGAGAGCTGGAAGGAGGGCTTCATCAAAAGAATATTCGTGTTCTGCCCGTGTATCGTTACAAGCCTTTCGCCGACCGAGCGCAGGACGGAAAGGCTTACGGTACGGGAATTTACCTTGCATATATTCCGCCCGTCGGCATAGAGCTTTCGCGAAAGAAGCACGGAGGAATCCTCCTCCCGCTCAATGCCCAGATCCGCAAGGTCGGGCGCGGACGAAAAAAGCGCGGATACATATGCCGCGTCCGCCCCGTTTCGGACAAGATCCTTTGACGTGCGCATACCCAAAACCATCGAGAGCGAATCTATAAGCAGCGACTTTCCGGCGCCTGTCTCGCCCGTCAAGGCGTTGAAGCCCTTTTCAAACTCGACCTCCGCTTTCTCAATCACCGCTACATTGTCGATAGATAATGAAACAAGCATTTTGAACTCCCCATTTACATATCGGTCATGGCGCGAAGCTTATATACAAGGCGTCTGGCGCTTTCCTCGCTGCGGACGACCATCATTACAGTGTCGTCTCCGGCAATCGTGCCGACAACCTCGGGAAAGTCCATCGCGTCAACAGCGGCGCCCGCCGCCTGAGCCATGCCCGGAAGGGTTTTAAGAACTATATTGTTTACCGCGTATTCAATGGAAACAACAGCCTTGCTGAAAATGAGGGTGAAGCGGCTGTTAATGTCGGAAAAGCTGTTGTCGGAGCTTCTGCTGTAGACGCTTTTCCCGTTTTCGGATTGTTTTTTCACAAGTCTCAGCTCCTTTATATCGCGCGATACGGTCGCCTGCGTCACCTCGTAGCCTATGGAGCGCAGCGCGTCCGTCAGTTCGGACTGTGTTTCGATGTCCTGTTCGTTTATAAGCTGTAATATAGCGTTTTGTCTTTCGATTCTCATTGGGAAAAATCCTTTCGTTTATATTTGTCAGCGGGTCAGCTTCTGCTGCACGAGGGAGAAAAAGTCCTGCCCGGGAAGCGAGAGAAGCTTTGCCTTAAAGCCGTATTTGGTGATGCGTACGTTATCCCCTTCGAGCAGCTCAAAGGTGTTCTGCCCGTCGGCGGCAAGAAGCGCCGCGTCGCCTCTGAAGGAAACGTCAACCGAGCCGTCGGAGGAGACAATCATCGGTCTTGCTCCGAGCAGGTGCGGGCTTATCGGCGTTATGATAAACAAATCAAGCCCCGGGAAGACCAACGGCCCGCCGCAGGAAAGAGAATATGCCGTTGAGCCGGTCGGAGTGGATATTATAACCCCGTCGGAATGATAATCCGCCGTAAAAAGCCCGTTATGCGTTATGGAAAGCCCCGTCAGCCTGCCGAGGGCGCGGTTTATGACAACGTCGTTTAAAGCGCAGGCGCGGAAACATTCCTCTCCGCCCCGAAAGACGGACACATTCAGCATGATGCGCTCCGTCAGGGCAAGATTGTGCGAAAGAAGCGCTTCCGCCGCGGCTTCGCACTCATCCGCGCCCGCCGAGGAAAGAAAGCCCAAATGCCCGGTGTTTATTCCGAAAATAGGGACGCTGAACGGAGCGGCGCGCCTCGCCGCGGAGAGGATGGTGCCGTCCCCGCCGAACACGACAGCCGTGTCGGCAAGGCGGAAAAGAGCGCCGTCATCATAAAAATTATCCGAGTCAACGATTCCGCGAAGCTCGCTGCCGAAAAGGGGCGTACACCTGCCGTTTATGTATTTGAGGAATTTTTCTATCGTGGCAGACGGGTCACTGTTTACCGTGCCGGAAATTACATTTGAAATTATGGCTATATTCATCAGCTTATCCTCTTTTATGAATATTCTGTGTATAATTATACAGCAAAGGGAAAGATAAATCAATAATTTTTTAGCCGGCGCGG
>CAZIBK010000199.1:0-3133 GCA_964537125.1 uncultured Oscillospiraceae bacterium | reverse complement strand
ATATATTCACCGATATTATGTAAACCTAATTTTAACGCGATTTTAAAGGGCTGAGGACTTTAAGGTTTTCAACATAAAAACGAGGGTTTAGCTGTGGAAATTGTGGAAAAGTCTGTGGAATACCGCAAAAAGGTGCTTTGAGGACGGTGGAAAACGTTAAACTTTAAGAGCGGACTTTCTGTGGAAAACTCGTTTTAGTTTACATAATTAGAGTAGAAAAAACAGGAAAATAAAATACATTGACGTTTCTGAGAATTTGGTATAAAATATAATTGCAAACAAAGCGAAAGGAAAGATAGCAATGTGCTCGGATCTGCATGATTTTGAAAAAAGGCTCGGATATAAATTTCATGATATATCGCTTCTTGAAACGGCGCTGACGCATACCTCCTATGCGAACGAGCATAAGGTGGTGAGCTATGAGAGACTGGAGTTTTTGGGCGACGCCGTGCTTCAGATGCTGACGAGTAAATATATATACAAAGCGTACCCCGATTTTCCGGAGGGGAAGATGTCGCGCCTCAGAGCGAATATAGTCTGCGAAACAACGCTTTCCCATATTGCGGAAAGGCTCGGAATAGGCGAGGCGGCGCGTCTGGGCCGCGGAGAAGAGCTCACGGGCGGACGCACGCGCCCGTCGATACTTGCGGATATGGTGGAGGCAATTCTTGCGGCAGTTTACATTGACGGCGGAATAGAAAAGGCTGAAGGTATTATTTTTGACGCATACGGGCATATTATTGAAGCGGCGGCAGAGGGGCGCCTTATAAAGGATTACAAGACGGAGCTTCAGGAGAAGGTGCAGACGGGCGGCAAAAAACAGCCCGAATACGCGGTCATAGCTGAAAGCGGCCCCGCACACGACAAGACCTTTACAATGGAGGTTTCAATCGACGGTGAGGCGCGCGGCAGGGGAAGCGGTAAAACAAAGCAGGAAGCGCAGCAAATGGCGGCTAAAGCCGCGCTTGAGAAGCTGGGTGAATAAAAATGGCGAATATACCGATTTTTATACCACATTCGGGCTGCAAAAACGATTGCGCGTTCTGCAATCAGCGCTCCATTACGGGGAAGACAATTCCGCCCTCCTTTGAGGAGACGGATAAAATCATACGCGAAAATTTGACCACGCTTAAAAATAAAATGCCGCAGATAGCCTTTTTCGGCGGAAGCTTTACCGGCATCGGGAATGAACTGATGGAGGGGTATCTTAAGGTTGCATATAAATATGTAAAGGACGGGCTTGTGTCTGGGATAAGGCTTTCCACGAGGCCCGACTATATTGATGAGGAAATCCTCTCAATACTTCATAGCTACGGCGTGAAAAATATTGAGCTGGGCGCTCAGTCGATGGATGACGAGGTGCTTGAAAATTCCCGACGCGGGCATGACAGCGAGTGCGTAAGGCGGGCGTCGGCTTTGATAAGGCGGTTCGGATTTGACTTGGGGCTTCAGATGATGATAGCTCTTCCGGCAGATACGCCCGAAAAAAGCATCGCGACGGCAAAAGAATTTGTCGCTTTGGGGGCAAAGGAGACAAGGATTTATCCCACAGTTATAATTGAGGATACATATCTCGCGCAAATGTACAGAGAAGGAAGCTATGTCCCCATGAATATGGACGAGGTCGTTGAAACGGCCGCGGCGTGCTACGAGATTTTTTACGAAAACGGCGTTAAGGTTTTAAGAATCGGGCTGCAAAATTCCGAGGAGCTGAAAAAAAGCGTTGTCGGCGGAGCGTACCACGACGCATTGGGTGAAATGGTGCTTTCGCGAGTTATACGCCGCGCGGCGGAGGGGGAGGCGCACGTCGAAATCCGTTATGCGCCGAGCTTTTTAAGTAAGGTATTGGGGCAGAAAAAGGCGAATATTGAATATTTCGGGAAAAAGGGAATCGTGCCTGTGCTCATATGCGATGAAAGGGCGGACGGAGTTAGCGTGAACGGTAAAAAGGTATTGGGAAAGCGCTGAACAATTCACGCCTGCGGCTGTGCTGAAAATGTTCGGGACGCGGAATCAGCCGGCGCTTCCTCATATGTATAAAATATCTCCTTAAGGGTCATAATAATGACAGTTAAGGAGGTTTTCTATTTGAAAAAACGCGTATTACATTTTGTCCTGTGCTTTATGATAGTGGGAGGCATCTTTTCATTTAACATTTACGACGCCTCGGCGCTGTCAAAGTTAGGGTCGTCGGGCAGTGAGGTCACGCAGATACAAACAAAGCTCAAAAACTGGGGATATTACACGGGAAGCGTTGACGGCGTGTTCGGCTCGGCAACGCAGAAGGCGGTAAGGCTGTTTCAGCAGAGAAACGGACTGACGGTGGACGGTATCGCGGGAAGCGCGACGCTTGCGGCAATGGGAATATCCTCCTCATCAGGCTCCTCGTCGCGGAACAACGAGGTATATCTCCTTGCCCGCGCGATAAACGGCGAGGCGAGAGGGGAGCCGTACTCGGGTCAGGTGGCTGTAGGAGCGGTTATATTAAACAGAGTGAAGCATCCGTCCTTCCCAAACACCGTGGCGGGGGTTATATATCAGAAAGGCGCGTTTACTGCCGTTACCGACGGGCAGATAGACGCGGCAATGACCTCCTCGTGCGAGCAGGCAGCCCGTGACGCCCTGAACGGATGGGATCCCACCGGCGGCGCGATATATTATTATAACCCTGTGACGGCAACAAATCAGTGGATTCGCTCGCGCCCGGTTATAGTTACGATAGGAAAACATGTTTTCTGCTCTTGACAAGAGAAGGCTCCTTCATATATAATATGTAAATATGAAGGGGGAAGAGTACGATGGCAGATATGAATGATATGAATAATGAAAATTTAAACGATGGTGAGCTTGATTATGAACCCGAAATGATAACGCTTTATGATGAGGACGGAAACGAGGTGGAGCTTGAGCTTCTTGACGTCATTGAGTATGACGGCGAGAGCTACGCGGTTATGCTTCCGCCCGATGACGATGAGGTGATAATCATGCTTCTTGAAGAGCTCAATGATGAAGAGGACACATATGCTCCCGTAGAAGAAGAGGACAAGCTCAACGCGGTATTTGATATTTTCAAGGAGAAATTTAAGGACGAATTTGATTTTGAATAATATGCGGCGGCACTTTCGTGCCGCCT
>CAZIBK010000198.1:0-3177 GCA_964537125.1 uncultured Oscillospiraceae bacterium | reverse complement strand
AATATTCGAGAGCCGCGAGGCTCGTTTTTTTGTGAAGCTTTTAGGCGGCGAAGCTATAAATTTTTGAAATAGTCCTCGGCGGATTTTTTATCGCGGGATATTTGCTCGCGCAGGAGCTCAACGGAGCCGAAGTCCGTTTCGCCTCGGATATATTTATAAAACCGAACCTTTATCTCGCTGCCGTAGAGGGCGTCCTCAAAGCCGATGACATTCGTCTCGATACGAAGAGACTTATCGCCGACGGTGGGGTTTATGCCCACGTTTGTCACCGAAGGGTATTCGACGCCGTTCACGACTGTCTTTGTTATATACACTCCGTAGGGAAGCTTGGGAAGCGAGGAGGAAGGATAGATATTCGCGGTAGGGAAGCCGAGGCGCCGCCCAAGGCGCTTGCCGTATTCAACAGTCCCGCGAACCTCAAAGGGGCGAGTCAGGAGCTTTGAGGCGCTTTCGATATCGCCTGTACTCAATGCCCGCCTTATTTCGCTGCTTGAAACGGTCACGCCGTCCTGCTTCGTTTCGCCGGATATAAAAACCTTTATACCGTGTGCGGCGCAGAGGCGCTTTAAGTCCTCCGCTTTTCCCATGGCGTTTTTGCCGAAGGTGTAATTAAAGCCGCAGAAAATTGCGGCGGCATGAAGGCCGTTTACCATTACCTTGTCCACAAATTCCCCGGGAGAAAGAGACAAAATGCTCTCCTCGGCAGGCAGAGCTATGACGCGGTCTATACCGAGAGCGCGGATAATTTCCGCCTTTTGAGCAAAGGTGGTCAGATATTCGACCTTGCCGCCGAAATATTCGGCAGGCGATTTATCAAATGTAACGGCGGCGCTTATGAGGGAATTTTCCTTCCCGTAAGCGGCGCACTGTGACAATATATGGATATGCGCCTTATGAACTCCGTCAAAGAAGCCCAGTGCGCAGACAGTTTTTTTCATCAATAAAACCCCTTGATAGTGCGAAGAGCGCACCGTCCGTCAAGGCTTTCGACCCTTGAAAGCGCGATAAATTCGCCCTTTTCGTCGTATACGCGGAGCTTTTCGCCCAAAGCGCCCTTGAAGTAGGCGGGAACGCCGTTTTTTATAAGCCTTGCGGTGCGCTCGTCAAGATGAACAGGCTTACAGTCCGAAAATACGGTATCGACGCCTATGAGATATTTTTCGGGAGACAGAGCTATTTCCTCGGGGGAATGGGCGTCGCACTCCTTAAAAATGCCGCAGGCAGTGCGGCGAAGCGTTTTAACGCAGGCAAGCGTGCCTAAGCGCGCGCCGATATCGTCGGCAAGGGTTCTGATATATGTACCCTTTGAGCAGCGCACCCTTATCCTTACGTCGGGAAGGGAAATATCCTCCACCGAAATTGAATAAACCCTTACGGAGCGCTTTTCGCGCTCAACCTCAATGCCTTTCCGAGCCAAATCATAGAGGCGTTCGCCCCCTACCGTTATTGCGCTGTACATGGGCGGAACCTGCTCTATATCGCCCACAAAGGTTTTGCAGACGGAAAGAATTTCTTCCTCGGTTACATTGACAGATCTTCTTTCGATTATGCTGCCGGAAAAATCAAGCGTATCGGTTTTGACGCCGAGGCGGATGGTGGAAAGATATTCCTTATCTGACGCGGTTATCAGCTCCGCCGCGCGGGTCGCCTTGCCTATAAGTACCGGAAGCACGCCCGTCGCGTCGGGGTCGAGCGTGCCTGTGTGACCTACGCGCTTTGTGCCGTAGGCGCGTTTTATAATTCCGAGAGCCTTAAACGAGGTGACGGAGGCGGGCTTATCCATTATAACAATGCCGTTCAAATATTCTCCACCGCCTTTTCAAGGAGGGGGAGTATTTTTGCCTTTGCTTCGTCTGCTGAGCCTTCGATTGTCGCGCCCGCCGCTTTGATATGACCGCCTCCGCCGAAAACAGCGGCAACGGCTTCGACATTTGCCTTGTCCTTGGAGCGGAAGCTTACCTTTACTTTATTCCCCTCCTCCTCTCTTATGACGGCTGAAACCTCGACCGTCCAGATGGAGCGCGGAATTGCGGAAAGGGCGCTTGCGTCGTCGTGTGAAGCGCCTGAATTTTCTATCATTTCCTTTGTAACGGTGCATATTGCCACCTTATCCTCGCAGAAAAGCTCGATTGCGTTTATTGCGGCGGCGCGGAGCCTCATCTGAGGCAGGGTGTCGCGGTAGTAAAGCTTGTTTGCAAGGGCGGCGGTGTCGGCTCCCGTTTCAAGTATTGCACGGAAAACCTCCGCCGAGTGGGGCGTGGTGTTTGAAAAGCGGAACGACCCCGTATCGGAGGCAAGGGCGCAATAGAGATACCCTGCCGCCTCCTTTGTGAGGGGAACGGAATTTTCCGAAAGAAGGTCGTATATAATCTCCGCTGTCGCGCCCGCTGAGGGGTCTACCAGCGAAACGGGCGAATACCGTTCCTCCGACATATGATGGTCAATGCAGGCGGTGGAGGGCGCTTTATCAAAAACGGCGGCTCGCTTTCCGAGGCGTTCCTTTGTGCTTACGTCCACCGCGCATACGCAGTCATAATTATATTCCTCGTTTTCGTCGTAGATCAAAACATCTGTATCGAGAAAATTAAGGTGAAAGGGCAGCGGCTCCTCCATGATAATGTCGCATAAAATCCCCCTCTCGCGCAGAATACTGCGGAGGGCGAGGGACGAACCGTAGGTGTCCCAGTCGGGGCTTATATGCGTGAGAAGGGCAACAGATTTTTTTGTCAGTAAAAATTCGAGCGGATCCATTTTTTCACCTCGTTTTATTTGCCGTCGGAGTCCCCATCCATGACGGAGTGAAGCAGCTCGTTGATATGGGCGCCGTGTTCGATGGAGTTATCGAGTACGAACGCAAATTCCGGCAGTGTACGGAGAAGAACTCTTGAGCCTATCTCGCGGCGGATGAAGCCCGCGGCGCTTTTCAGACCCGCAATGGCGTTCTTCTTTGTTTCATCATTGCCCATGACGCTGATATACGCCTTGGCGTAGCGAAGATCCTTTGAGACCTCAACCGAGACAACGCTGGTGAGAGGCGGAATACGCGGATCCTTCAATTCTCTTATAATATCGGAAAGGTTTTTGCGAACCTCCTCGGATATTCTGTCTGTTCTCTGATAATTAGCCATAAGATTTTCCTTTCTTTTAAGGGAAGGGGGAACCGGTACGGTTCCCCCG
>CAZIBK010000197.1:0-3186 GCA_964537125.1 uncultured Oscillospiraceae bacterium | reverse complement strand
GCATCCCGGAGTAAAATCCGGGGTGCTTTTTTCGTGCGGTGAAAGGAGGGGCAAACGATGCCTGTATCACCATTTTTAACTTTGCGTGAAGCTGTTGCTTTGAATGTCATGCGTAATGCTGCCACGAAATCCTTCTTAGAGTAAATGCATTTTCAAATGCTACCGGTGCATTTACTTTGAGAATTATCCGAATTATCCGTGCAGAAAAACTTGCGGAATATTGAAAAAAATACTTGCAATACGGGTTGAGGCATGGTATAATCTATTCGTTCACGATTGAGAAAAATTTTCGGAGGTGTGTATAAATGAAGATAGCTTTAACAATAATCTATATAATAATATCTCTTGTTTTGGCGGCAGTAGTTCTTTCTCAGCAGGGCAAGGATCCCAGAGAGGCAAGCGCGGTTATGGGCGGCTCTTCCGGCTCGTTCTTCTCTAAGAACAAGGGCGCGACACGCGACGCTATGCTTGAAAAATTGACGGCGATTATGGCTGTTCTCTTTGTTCTTCTCTCTGTGATAATGTTTGTCTTTGTAAAGTAAGGATCACAATTTAAAGCACTTCCGTCTGAGGAAGTGCTTTTTTAAACGGAGCAGAATATGGACAGAAAAGATAAAGTGCGTCTCGCGATTGAAAGTGAAGAGTATGTGCCGATGACCCGCGGCGAGCTGATGGAGGCGCTCGGCGTGCCTGAATCGGATAAGCCCGAGCTTGTCGGAATACTTGAGGAGCTTGAAAAAGAGGGCGTAATAATTCAGACGAAGAAAAGAAAATATATTTCCGCAAGGAAGAACGGATTTGTTAAGTCAACCTATCTCGGCACGGGAAAAGGGTACGGCTTTGCGAAGATGGACGGAGAGGACGACTTATTCATTCCGCCCGACGCGTCGCTCGGCGCATTGGACGGGGATGAAATTCTCATCCGCCGCGCGGCTCCGGGAAGAAACGGTAAGAGCGGCGAGGCGGAGGTTGTACGAATAATAAAGCGTGTGCATATAAATATTGTGGGCGTATATAAGCAGGAGCGCTTTTACGGCGCCGTAAAGCCGGATAATTCAAAGATTGGCTGTGAATTTCTGATTGCGGAAGAAGACAATATGGGCGCGCTCAACGGGCAGAAGGTTGTCATAGCTGTTGAGAGGTACCCTTCAAGCGATAAAGCGGCATTGGGCAGAGTTGTTGAAATACTCGGCTTCCCCAATGATTTTGGAGTCGATGTACTGAGCGTTGTCCGCGGATACGGGTTTGAAACGGATTTTCCCGCCGAGGTTATGAGGGAAGCGGAAGCACTTCCGAGCGAGGCTGCCGTCACGGAAGGCAGGCTTGACCTCACAGACAGGATAATATTCACTATTGACGGCGCTGACACGAAGGATATCGACGACGCGGTTTCCATAGAGAAGAAGGGCGCAATGTGGCAGCTTGGCGTGCATATTGCCGATGTTTCAAACTATGTGACGCCTCGCTCCGCTCTTGATGAGGAGGCGTTAAAGCGCGGCACCAGCGTGTATTTGGCAGACAGGGTTATCCCAATGCTGCCGCCGAAGCTTTCAAACGGCATCTGCTCGCTGAATGAGGGCGTGTTAAGATACGCTGTCAGCGTTTTTATGGATATAGACCGAAAAGGCGAGGTAAAGTCCTATTCGTTCGCAAAGAGCGTCATAAAGTCAAATGCGAAAATGACCTATGACGATGTGTATCTTCTCATGACGGACGAGGCGGATGACGAGCTGAAAGAGCGTTACAAGAGCCTGATACCGTCAATTAAGGAGATGCGAGAGCTTTTCCATGTGTTGAAGGCGGCTTCAAAGAGGCGCGGAAACATTGATTTTGACACGCCTGAGGCAAAGCTCATACTTGACGACAGCGGCGAGGTGAAGGATATAGTCCTCAGGGAACGCAACGAAGCGCACATGATGATTGAGGAATTTATGGTCATCACAAACGCAACCGTCGCGGAGCATATGGCAAGGGCGGAGCTGCCGTCAATATATCGGGTTCATGAGGCGCCTGACGGAGAGAAGATTGAGAGCTTTAAAAATTTCCTCGTAACGCTCGGAATAAATCCGCCGACAGGGGAGCTTACGCCCCGCAAGCTGCAGGAATTTCTCGAAAGCATCAGAGACAGAAAGGAATTTCCTATTGTCAGCACGATGGCGCTCCGCAGTATGCAGAAGGCGAAATATCTGCCGGAAAATCTCGGTCACTACGGACTGGCGCTGAGCTATTACACACACTTTACGTCGCCTATCAGGCGTTATCCCGACCTGCTTTTCCACCGTTCCCTTAAGGCGGCAATGGATCGCGACGGAAAGACGCTCGATTATGTCAGGCATACGGGCAAAAACGCGGCGGAAATTTCAAGCGAAAGGGAGCTTGCGGCGGAGCGCGCCGAGCGGGATGTTGACGATATCAAAAAGGCGCAGTATATTTCAAAGCATATCGGTGAATCGTTCACGGGAATTATTTCATCGGTGACAAGATTCGGATTTTTCGTTATGCTGCCCAATACAATAGAAGGTCTTGTCAGAATTGAAAATATGACCGGAGACCGATATGAGTTTGACGAAAAGGCGCTCGTCATTCGCGGCGCGGGAAAGGGAGAAGCGTACCGTCTCGGAGATGAGATAACAATAACGGTTGCTGCGGCTGACCCCGAACTCGGTCAGATAGATTTTATGCCGGAGGGTATGGATTATGGAAAAAAAGAGCGCGAGAGTACTCGCACAAAACAAGAAAGCACATCACGAGTATTTCATAGAGGAAAAAATCGAAGCGGGCATCGAGCTGTGCGGAACAGAGGTAAAAAGCATTCGTCAAGGAAAGGTAAATCTTAAGGAAAGCTACTGCGAGATAGACGATGGGCAGATATTTATACACGGGATGCATGTTTCGCCGTACGAAAAGGGCAATATTTTCAACAAAGACCCTTTGCGTATCAGAAAGCTTCTTCTGCACAAGGGAGAAATCCTGCGTCTTTTCGGGAAGGTTACCCGCGACGGATACACCATCGTGCCGCTTGACGTGCATCTGTCGGGGCAGTTTGTCAAGCTCGATATCGCGCTTGCAAAAGGCAAAAAGCTTTACGATAAGCGCGATGCTGCGGCAAAGAAAAGCGCCGAGCGGGATATCGACAGGGCAGTAAAGGAAAAAAATAACTATTGACATCAAAAAGGCTTTATGTTA